>JAWADS010000005.1:0-38669 GCA_038998625.1 Candidatus Aenigmatarchaeota archaeon
TAAAGTTGCTCCACCTTCTACTGCTGCTGCAGTGAAAATTGGAGATTGAAATTCTTTATACCCATGGCTAATAAACCATTCTCTAATTAATTGAATGACTCTAGATCTTATGGTAAGAATTAATTGCATTTTTCTACTTCTAAGATAAAGGTGGCGATGATCTAAAAGAAAATCTGGTCCATGATATTTTTTTGCTATGGGATAATCTTCCTTCGCTTTATGTAAAACTTTTACTGATTCTACTACAAGTTCGTAGCCATAAGGTGCCCTTTTATCTCTTTTAGAAGTACCATAAATTTCAACCACAGACTCTACAGGTAATTTTTCTAATTCTTCAAAGTCTTTCATTAAATTTTTTCTTAATGTGCATTGGATTATGCCACTACCATCTCTAACCAACCAAAATAAAATTCCACCTGAGCTACGCTTGTGATGAAGCCAGCCACGTATAGAAAACTTCCCTTCCCTTCCTTTTATTATTTCTGAGATTTCCGCGAACATAGTTATCATCTATTTTCTTTTTTAAAAATAAATGACTGCGGCGGGGAGAATCGAACTCCCTCCTCCCGGGTAACAGCCGGGCATGCCACCATTAGCACCTCGCCGCTATGCTTTTTGGAGAAAAAAACTGGTAGAAAATAGAGATAAAAGATGTAGCGGAAGAGATAAACAAAAATTGAATGAGTTTTAATTTGTATTATTTTGTAAATCGCCCTTCACTTTTCTCCCTTAAATTTATTATGAAAAAAATAAATTTATAAACTTTAACTTTTCTGACTGGGAAAATTTGTTGATAAACAATTATTTTCTTTTAAAATTTCAGCAAAATTCGAGATGAAATTAATTTTGAATGAAATTTTTAAGAAAATTTCCTCAAAATTTGCAAAAAATATTCACAAGAAAATATATTTTACAAACAAGAAAATCCTTTTTATATACTTTTTGAAAAAAATATTACGGGTTTTCGATAAATTACGGGTTTAAACTTTAATAACTGCGAGCTATAAACGGGTTTTCGTTTTAGGTACGGGTTTTTCTATTTAACAATTTTCTGCTTCTCTTAAAAATAAATTCATCGGACCCTTATAAAAGGGTTTTCGATGAGAAAAAATATATTTTCGAGAATATAGGAGGATGAAAAATGGAAAGCATTGTGAAGAGCGCTCTGAATAGAGCTTTGGGTGCTGAATCTCCTACTACTAGGTTTAAATTGGAATCCACTAGTGGAGCAACATTTTCTAATGTTGATTACTATAAGTTAGCTGAGCAAGAGTTCGGATTTTCGGTAAAGAAAGCAAAAATCGCGGTAGTCGGATGTGGAGGGGCTGGACAGAATACAGTAACAAGATTAACAGAGATGGGTATCGAAGGAGCTATAACCGTTGCTCTTAATACCGATGCCAAGCATCTCGCAGTGGGCAAAGCCGACAAAAAAATTCTTATTGGTAAAGAACTAACCCGTGGGCTAGGTGCAGGAGGTTATCCAGAAGTTGGTAGAAAAGCTGCAGAAGAATCTAGAAATGAGATAAAAGAAGTTCTAGAAGGGGTAGACCTACTTTTTGCTATAGCTGGATTAGGAAAAGGGACAGGCACAGGAAGCATTCCGGTAGTTTGTGAAATAGCAAAATCCATGGGGGCCATTGTAATTGCAGTAGTAGAGATGCCTTTTAAAGTTGAGGGAGCGAGGGTAAGCAAAGCAGAAGATGGACTGATGGCTTTGCGACAAGTAGCGGATACAGTTATTGTAATAGAAAATGATAAGCTTTTGAAATATGCTGGTAATCTTTCTATACAACAGGCTTTTGCTGTGGCCGATGAGCTAATTGCTAGCATGGTCAAGGGAATTACTGAAACCATTACTCTACCGAGCTTAGTGAACCTAGATTATGCAGATGTAAAGGCTCTAATGCACACGGGTGGCGTAGCGGCTATAGGAGTGGGTGAAAGTAATAGTAGCGATAGAGCTAGGGATGCAATTACAAAGGCTTTAATGAATCCATTGCTAGAAGTGGACTATACAGGAGCTACAGGCGCACTAGTTCACATAACTGGTGGACCTGATTTGAAATTAGATGAAGTAAATCTCATTGGTGAAACAGTTTCTCAGCACTTAGATCCTTCAGCAACAGTTTTTTGGGGAGCTAGAATTTTGCCAGAATTTGAAGGAAAAGTTCAGGTTATAGTGATAGTTACAGGAGTAAAGTCACCTTACATCTTGGGGCCAGTGAGCTATGAAAAACCTGTAGTAAGGGAGATCAGCCAAACTTTGGGAATCGACATAATTCGATAATGTCGGTTCCGCCCTTTTAGAATTTTTTTATTTTTTAAAAAGGAGAGGGGAAGGAGGAAGATGGAAGAAGAGTTTGAAGCAGGATTAGGGGAGAGGGAAGATGATGTTTTTGATCCCTTCATGGATGATTTCGAAGAAGATGAAGATTTGTTCTGATTTCTTTTTTTAAATTTTTTGATTTTTGTGTGGGTTATAAATATTTACTGAAAAATATATATTCAAAAATATATTTTTAAATATATATTTTGTTAAAAATATTTCATAAAAAATATTTCGTAAAATATATTTCTAAGAATATAATTCACAACAAAATTTAATTCAACAATTCACTTTTTGCTAACCACTGGCATTTCTTCTTCGGTTTCCACAGTTTCTTCCGGCAAGCCTGCAACAATTTTGTGATTTATGATTACTATGTCCCCTATAGCCTGAACAACAGTATAAGGAACAACAATTCCCTTTTTACCCCCCACCATTTTTCCTAACAAAGAACCCTTTACAGCTTCTATAACTAAAGACCTTATCTTATATCTCGAAAGATCAAAATCAAGGTCAACAACCTTCCCACAATAAAATCCTTTGCTTGTAAAAACATCCTTACCAAACATCTCTGCAACATCTTTTGTTGTTATGGGCATTTTCTCCCTCTAATAATTTTAATAATTATATGTGAAACATAATTTAAATTGTTTTCTTTTTTAAATAAAAATAAAATTTATAAAACACATTTAATAAATTGGGCTGGAGTGGCCGAACCTGGTTAAGGCGCCAGATTATAAAGGCGAATCTGCTAAGCTGGTGGGCTTTTGCCCTTCGGGGTTCAAATCCCCGCTCCAGCGCTAAAGGAAATAAATTTTAAATTTTTATAGCGATTTCAGAAAATCCAAGACTTGCTTTGCATGATTTTTTACATCAACTTTATCAAAAATTTTTATTATTTTTCCTTTCTCATCTATCAGGAAGCTAACTCTCTTAGTTCCCATAAATTTTTTACCCATAAAAGATTTTTCTCCATACACTCCATATTTCTTCACAACTTTTTTATCAAAATCTGATAATAAGTTATAAGGCAATTTTAGCTTTTCAGAAAATTTTCTATGCGCATGGCAATTATCAGTACTAATTCCTAAAACTTCTATATTAGCTTTTTTCAATTCTTGATAACTGTCTCTAAGGTTCACATTCTCTAACGTACAACCTGGGGTAAAATCTTTAGGATAAAAGAAAATCAATACCTTTTTCCCCTTGAAATCAGACAGCTTAACTTTCTCATTATTTTGATTTAATAAAGTAAAATCTGGAGCCCTCTGATTCTCTTTTAACATTTTATCGCCATATTATTATTAATGATCCCCGATATTTTTTACCTTTTACTAGGAATAATTTTTGTCTATTATATTATACAGCTAATGAGAGATGAGGCAATTTTTATTCCATTACCAAAAAATACTATAAGAAAAATGTTGAAATTGGCGAAAGTTAAGAAAAATGATGTTTTATATGATTTGGGCTCGGGGGACGGAAGAGTATTAATTTTGGCTACCAAAGAATTTGGTTGTAAAGCGATTGGAATAGAAAAGAATTTTTTACTTTATCTAATTTCAAAGATTCGAATAAAAAGGGAAAATTTAACAAATAAAATAAAAGTCGTGCACGGGGATTTTTTCAAGGAGAGGCTATCACAAGCAGATGTGATTTTTATGTATCTTTCTAAAAAAATTGCTAATAAGCTAAAATTAAAATTTAGAAAAGAATTAAAGAGAGGGGCACGCATAGTTACAGCAGATCATAAAATAGAAGGCTGGCAAGAAATTAAAAAAATAAAAACAGGGCATTTTTATTCTTATTTATATAAAGTTTGAATAAAAAATGGGGTCCGTAGTCTAGCGGTTAGGACACCGCCTTGACGTTGAGAGCAAAATGGCGGAAGCCCCGGTTCAAATCCGGGCGGACCCATATAATTTTTTAAAAATTGAAAATTTTATCAATCAATTTTTTTATTCTTTTGAAAATTTCGTCTTCACTTCTATTTCCATCAACAATCTCTATTTTCCTACCTTTTTCTTTAAGCTTCCTAGAAATTTTTTTATAATTAACTACCAACTTTTTTCTAAATTCTTTCATTTCAGGTTTTTCAAAAACAGCTCTAAATTTTCTTTTTGCTTTTCTTCGCCTTTTTTCAAGATTTTCTGGTTTCACATCAATAACTATTGTCAAATCTGGCTGAATTATACCTTTATGAAGTTTTAATAAACTATCTAAGGGCATACCTTGAGTATGTTGATAGGCTAAGGTGGATAAATCATATCTATCTGATATAACATTAATACCCTTTTTTAATACAGGTTTAATTATTTTTTTTATATGATAAAACCTATCCTTGACAAAAAGTTCTGTTAATTTTTCTTTATTTTGGTAAACATCTTTGCTTTTTTCTAAAATTTCTCTAATTTTCGAGCTAAAGGGTGAAATTTTTGTAGGTTCATGAGTTATTAAAAGGTGATGGCCCTTACTCAGCAAATAATTTGCAATTCTTTGAACTTGTGTTGTTTTGCCTGAAAAGTCAGGCCCCTCAACAACAAGAAATTTCCCTTGCACTTTGAAAAAGTGTATTTTTAATTACTTAAATTTTTATTTTCTCCAATTTCGAATTTTATCTATATGGTAGAACATCTCCTTCTTTTTCAAAAAATTCTCTTATCTCTAGCTATAGGAGCTTTAATTGGATTGGAGAGGGAAAGAAGAGCAAGGGGGAGAGAATTTTTTGCTGGAGTAAGAACTTTTATGCTTGTAGCTTTGTTTGGTCTTTTATCGGGTTTTTTATCACAGTTGATTGAAAATTTTTTGCCTATTTATATTGGCCTGTTTGGAATTATTGGATTCGCTATGGCGAGCTATTTAATAGAATATTCTAGAATTAAAGTAGTGGGCATGACAACTGAAATTGCTTTTATCATAACTTATTTAATCGGAATTCTATTGTTTTTTGAAAATCTTCCATATTTTTTATCCATATCCCTCGGGATTTTGTTAACTTTAATATTAATCTCTAAAGAATCTTTACACAAGTTTGCTAGACATTTAACAAAAAAAGAGCTTCGGGATGCAGTTATTTTTGCTGTGATATCTTTTGTTATTTTGCCTATTTTACCAGATAGAACTATTGACCCCTTCCACATCCTTAACCCTTTTATTATTTGGTTAAGCTTAGTTTTTGTTTTATCTATTAGTTTC
This sequence comes from Candidatus Aenigmatarchaeota archaeon, assembly GCA_038998625.1. Taxonomy (GTDB): domain Archaea; phylum Aenigmatarchaeota; class Aenigmatarchaeia; order CG10238-14; family SCSR01; genus JAWADS01. The sequence goes on from JAWADS010000005.1 coordinate 5,525, forward strand.
TTTGCTTATGCCGCTATGAGAATTTTTGGCGCTAAAAAAGGCTTAGAGCTTACCGGCATCTTTGGAGGTCTTGCTACTTCTACAGGCGTTGCTGTAAACATGGCTGAGAAAGTTGCTTTAAACAAAAAAATTCTCTATTCAGCTACTTTCGCCATAGTAATCGCGGGGTCAGTGATGTTTATTAGACAATGGATTGTAGCCAGTTTTTTTAATTCAGATATTTTAAATTATTTTCTACCTTTTAGTATTTTGTCATTAACAGGCATTTTGTTAAGTTTAATTCCCCTCAAGAAAAGTGAAAAGGAAAGGGCTGAAATAGAGCTAGGCTCGCCTTTAGCTTTAAGGCCAGCTTTGAAATTCATCTTATTTTTTATCTTAATCTACTTCATTTCTCATTTAATTCGAGACAAATTTGGCTTCCTTGGGTTGTATACCATTGCTTTAATCGCAGGCTTAGTTGAAGTAGATGCAATAACAATTTCTTTAGTTACAATGGGCATAAATCCTTTCATAGCTGCCAATGGAATGATTTTTGCGGGTCTATCTAACACTTTTTCGAAATGGTTTTTAGTGAATTGGTTGGGTACAAAAGAGATTAGTAGAGAAGTAGGAAAATTTTTTGCAGTTTTAATTCTTATTGGTTTTTTCCTTTTATATCTGTTAAATGTTTTTTAAGGCCATTTCAGTTAAATCTTCCAATATTTCCTGGTTTTCAAAAATTTTCTTTCACTTTCTAAAATATCCTTTATCAAATCCTCTTCTGTTTCATGATATTTCGCTAAAATTTTTTTCGCAGTGCTAGGCCCAACACCACGGCCAGCTAAAACTATAGCCGCTTTTTTGCCATAGTTTAAAAATAACTCTGCAGTTTCTTTTATTCTTTTCAATTTTTCTCTTTCACCAGAATTTAGCTCAATATTCCTTAGGTACTTTTGAACAATTCTTACAATCTTCAAATCCTTTGGATTTGTTATTGCAAGTAATTTTGCTCCACATTTTTTACATATAATTTTGTCTGATATATCTTTTACCACAAAAACTTCATGCCAATTGCCACAATTTAGACAAATAAGTCTATGATGGGAATTCATTATTCTTTTTTTGAAAATTTCAAAAATTTCTCTATCTGGCTTTTCTGGTACAATCAAATCAGCGAACTTATGTATTAATCCAATTTTTCCTAAAAAGGATAAGCCAGGTTTGAAAACTAGTGCAATTTCTTTGCTTTGAATCTTCTTTAAAATTTCTTTTGTCATTTCTATATCCAGCTTTTCTGTTTCTAATTCCTTCAACGCCTCCTTAAAAACAGGCGTACCTAAATATTCATTAATTATTTTTTGCAGTGTTAATTTTCCATAATCAGCCTCTCTTTTTATGACGCCAAACCTTTTTGCCACGTGAACAAATTTCCATGCGAAAAGCTCGCTTCGAGACAAACTCAATTCCAAATAACTTTTCAAATGTTCAGGATTAGTTTCTAATAAAATTTCTTTCAATAATTCTAAATTTTTTCTGCCTTCTTGAAACTGAATTATAATTCTATAAGGGTCGGTTCTTAAAGCAACAGAACCTACACGACTGGTTAGCAATGAAGATATAAATCTTCCTAAAGTTTCATTTATTTGTGAACCAAAGCAAGCATGTAAAATTACTAAATCATCCACATCTTCAATTAAAACAGTTTTTTCATCAGGAATTATCCCAAATTTACTTTGCTTTTTTATAACCTCTACCATTATTTTTGCACAATTTTCATCAATAGGATATTTGCTTACCAGCTCCTGTATTATTTCTTCATCTTCTTTTCCTTCAAGATTTTCTTTGATAATACCCCTTAATTTTCCAACTTCTTGAGCTACATCAAAAGGTACAGGAATTAATTCACCCTCCCAGCCAGGAATAGCAGCCTCAATATCTTGCGTCGGCTCAACAAAAACTTTATCTTCCATTACATCTAAAATTCGCCATGCTTCGCCCTTTACAATAAAAGAAGTATTTGGCTCGCCATGCATAGCTACAAATTCTTCATCTAGTACTCCAACAAAAGAATTGTCTAAACTGTTAATGATTTTGTATTGCTTTACTTCAGGTATTGTGGATAATTGTGAAAAGTAATATTCAAAACCTCTTCTCTTTTTCTTTATATACCCATTTAAAAAAATCAATCCTATTTTTTCCAAAATTTTGCAAACTTCTAAAAATTCTTCGAAGTTAAGGTTTTTATAAGGTTTTGCTCTTTTTATAATCTCATAAGCTTTTTCTATTCTAATCTTTCCAAAATCAAAAGTTAGTCCAACAATTTGATGCGCTAAAACATCTAAAGAATTGTGGTGGAACTTTATCTCTTCCAATTCTTCTTTCAAGGCCTTTCTTGCAATAACAGCAGATTCAAAAACGTCATCTTCATCGGTTGAGATTATAATTCCTTTACTAACTCTTTTTAATTCATGCCCACTTCTACCAATACGTTGAATTATCTGTGTAACTTGTCTGGGGCTCATGTATTGTAATACTAAATCTACGCTTCCGATATCTATGCCTAGCTGTAGGCTCGATGTAGCAATCAAAGATTTAAGTTTCTCAACTTTAAATTCCTTCTCAGCTTTAATTCTAACTTCCTTGCTTAAGCTGCTATGATGAACTTCTATAGGAAATTTTTTGTCAATAGTTTTAATCCTACTAGCTAAAATCTCTGCAAATTCTCTAGTATTTGTGAAAGTTAAAGTACTTCTAGAATTTTTTATTAGTTCCATTATTGTTCTTAGTCTTGCAGCTGTTTCTATTGAAGTCGCCACTTTATTCGCAATTTTTTTATCTTCCAACTTAGGTTTAGGATTAATAACTTTTATATCCATCTGCTTTGAGGTCACAGCCTTTACAATTTTTACTGATCTGCCTCCTGCAAAAAATTCAGCTACTTTTTCTGGATCGCCTACAGTAGCTGATAACATTATAAGCTGAAAATCTCCACATAATTCCCTTAATCTTTCTAAAGCTAAAGCTAATTGTACGCCACGCTTGGAATCAGCACATTCATGAATTTCATCTAAAACTACATACTTCACATTCCTCAAATGCTCTCTGATTTTTTTACCTGTTAGAATTGGTTGCAAAGTTTCTAAAGTCATAAAAAGAATTTGTGGAGGAAATTCTACTTGCAGCTTTCTTTCATAGGCTGAAGTATCACCATGTCTTACAGAAATTTCTATTCCTAATTGATTTACCCACCATAACATTCTTTCTATTAAATCACGGTTGAGAGCTTTTAGTGGAGTAATATATAAAACAGAAATCGGATTTAACCTTTTTTCTAAAATAAAGTTGAATATGGGTAGCATTGCGGCTTCAGTTTTTCCCGTGCCTACTTGAGCTATAATTAAAGTATTTAACCCTGATAAAATGCTGGGTATACCTAATTCTTGTGGCAAAGTGGGCTCTTTAAATCTCTTGTTTATCAATTCTTGTAATTGTGGATTTAGTTTTTGGAAAACCATTATTCCACCTGAAAAATATAGTTTCCACTAACTAGGAGGAGAATATATATTATACGTTTTACTATCATAACTAACATTAATGGAAGGAACTATACTAAAAATAATCGAAGAACTTAATAAAGTTTATCGTATAGAGGTTAGAAAGGATAAACCCTTTGAGGCCTTGATTCACGGAATTCTTTCATCCAGAACAAAGGATGAAGTTACTTTTCAAGCTCAAGAAAAATTATTGAAAAAAGCCAACACTCCTGAAAAAATTTTGAAGTTATCAGTAAAAGAAATAGAAAAATTAATTTATCCTGTTGGTTTTTATAGAGTTAAGGCTAAAAGAATAAAGCAAGCTTGTAAATTTCTTATCGAGAATTTTAAAGGTAGTGTTCCCAATAAAAGAGAAGAGCTTATGAAAATTCCAGGAGTTGGAGGGAAGATCGCTGATATAATTTTGCTTTTTGGTTATTCTCAGAAGGTTATACCTGTAGATGTACATGTGGAGGTTGTGGCAAAAAGACTTGGTATAGCTGATGAAAAAGATGCGCCAGAAAAAGTCAGGGAAAAATTACATAACTTAATTCCTGAAAAGTTTAGACCTATATTTAATCAACTTTTTGTTCAATTTGGAAGGGAAATTTGCCAGACTAGAAGGCCTTTGTGCTATAAATGTCCAATTATTAAATATTGCCCCTATGAGCCGAAAAATTTGAAACAAAATTAAAAGAGTAAATTTTTCATTAGACTCTACCACCAAAACGAGTTCTATTTCTATATACTTAATTAAAAAATAAGATTTCATTGATGAAGATGAGAAAGGAAATCTTAATAATTGGTACAATTCTAGCTTTACTATTCACATTACCAGCAGTTTTGGCATTAACTACAACAATAACCGCTGGTCAGATAACAGATTTAGAAACAAATGAATTCTTAACTGATTTCGGTATGGTAATAGGGACAATAAAATTTAAATTAGGAAATTTCAGTTGGGTGCCTAGTACAATTTGGTTGCTGCCTGCAGAAATAGATCCTGATATTTTTTCAAAAAATTTGACAATAAAAGATTATTTGCAAATTCCTGAAAACGTTACTTTCAGTACTTGCAGAACCGCTGTCTATTACAATGCCACCCTAGGATATGGTTTCAAAATTTATAATACAGCGAGTACAACACAAATCTTACCAAATGGAACTTTTTGTGGTTTAGCATATAACGGGACTTACTTTGTGTATGCAAGATACTAAAAAGTGACAAAAATGATAAATTTTCAAGTAATTATCTTGGCATTACTTTTTCTCTTTGCACTTTTTTTGATCACCTTAAACTATACAAGTTATTTTTCGAAAGTTGATTTAAATGTTAATTCTTCTAAAAATAGTAAAGATTCAAATTGGTATCTTGTTGGTTTAATAAAAATAGAAAATGGAAGAATTCTTGAGTTAACTTTCCAAAATCTCACTGGCAACCCTTAATATTTCATTCAATCTTTTTTCTTTGATGTGCGTTTTTCTTTTTAAATCATGAAGGTTACTTTTTACTAAATCTTTTAAAGTGATGACGCCCGAGTTTAGCAAAGCAAATGTTTCAATAGGTTTTAAAATTTTTAAAAATGTTATTGGATAAAGTTTCTTTTCTTCAATCAAACTTTCTATTCCTTTATTTTCAGGTGCTCTCCAGCCCAAATATTCAATATTTTCGCATGAAGCAAACCTTTTTGCATGATCTGAAATTTTTGTATTGCATACTACTAAAGCTTTATTAAAATTGAAAACGTTATTTTTCATTTCATAGCCTTTTTTTAAATCATCCAGGGCTGCTTTTACTTCCAAGAAGACATCTAGGCCTGTATATGTATGCGCCTGAATATGATGCTTAACTTCAACATAGGTTATTTCTCTATCACCTTTTGCAATTATGTCAACTTCATGATCAACACATTTTCCTTGAACTATTTGGTTCGTAATAACTTGATATCCATGTTCTTGTAAAAGCCTAGCAATATATTGCTCAAAATCCGGTTTAGGCCTTAACATGGCTATAGCCTCCCTTAAGTCAATTAAATAACTAACTTCAGGACGAAATTCTTTTATAAAAGAAAAAATCATTTTTAAAATTTCCTTTGTACTAATTCCATCATAAGCTTTCTTTTCAATTTTATCTGCTATTATTTTTGCTTGTTCCAAGGAAGCGCGCATTCTTAAACAAGTTCTAATAATTTTTTCTTTAGAGAAGAGCTGTTTAGAGCCATCGAACTTTGTAACATATATCATAATAAAATTTTAGTTTAATGAAATAAATTTTGTTAACTAAAAGGTTTTATTAGCAACGATGATAATCTCAAGTTTCCCAATTAATTTATTTAATTTATAATATTTATTGCAGTATTAGCAACGGCATTTTATTTCATATTTAAGCTAATATTAAAAAAAATTTGCAAATTATTGTTTAGCTTCGCTTAGAATTTTCTTTATTTCTTCAGTGGTTAGCCCAAAATATTTTTCAAAGTCAGAAGTTGTATAGACCAACCTCGTTCTTCCATATTTTTCAGTTCTTATTAAACCTTTTTCTTCCAAACTTTTTATATAACCATAAGCTTTATTTCCTTGATATCTAACTATAGCTGATTGCTTCACAGGCTGTTTAGCTGCAACAATAGCTAAAGTTCTCATCATCCCTTCTCCTAAATCAGCAAAGGGAGCTAGTTTTGCAACCTTTTCTCTATATTCAGGTTTCAATCTAAATTCATAGCCCTGAGGGGTTTCCACTAACTCATAGCCTCTATCATCTTTGTCTAACTCATACTGCAAAAGCCTTAATATCTGTTTTATCTCATCTTTTTCTATATTTGTTATGGAATTTAATTGTTCTACAGTTAAGGGTTTATCTGAAACAAAAAGTGCTGCTTCGATTAAAGCCTTTTTATTCATAATAAATAATTCACTTTATTTCAACAAAACTTTTTCTCAACATCAATAAGTTACTACTTCAACTTCTTTCAAAGCATCTCTAACCATTTTTTCTACTTTTAACTTATTTTCAAATTTTCTTATTAATTTAATATTTCCAGCAGCGCTGGCATGCTTTGGCACGAATAACGTGCAACAATCTTCCTGTGGTTTTATAGAAATTTCATAAGTTCCAATTTCCTTGGCTAGTTCGATAATTTCCTGCTTATCCAAGCCTATTAAAGGTCTTAAAATAGGCAATTTTGTGACTTCTTCTATAATTTTTAAATTTGCTAATGTTTGAGAACTTACTTGCCCCAAACTTTCTCCTGTGACAATTCCTTCGCATCTCTCTTTTTTAGCAATTTTTTCAGCAATTCTTAACATTATTCTTCTGTATAACAATACCCTATACCTTGGTTCAACAAAACTTTTAATCTTCATTTGAATCTTGTGAAAAGGAACTAAATAAACTTTTAGTTTAGGCTGATAATTCAAAAAAACTCTTGCTAATTCTTTAATTTTTTTTATGCTAGAATTGGAAACTAGAGGAAAGCTGTGAAAATGAACCCAAACATTTTCACTACCTCTTTTGGCAATTAAATAGCTTGCCACTGGCGAATCAATTCCACCAGATATCATAGCCAGAGCTTTGCTTCCGCTGCCCACTGGCAAGCCACCTCCACCCCTTTTCTTTTTAAAATAAATAAACCAAACTTTTTTTCTTGCTTCTAAAAAAAGCTCAATATCTGGCCTATCCAAATTAACTTTTCTCTTTATTTTGTTTGCAACTTTTCTAATTATTTCCTCGCTACTTTCTTTTAAGTTCCCTTTCTTAAGTCTTATAGCAAAAGTTTGATTTTTCTTTATCCATTTTTCATAATTTTTTTCGACAAACTGCAAAATTTCTTTCATATTACCTTTTAAAAAAATTGCTGGGGCAAACCAAGAAATTCCAAAAACATTTTTTATAACATTTTCAGCCTTTTTTTCTTCTTTTGTTTCAATGAAAATTCTTTCTCTATACGGATAAAGTTGAAATTGAACTTCTTTATTTTTAAGAGCAAAGGAAAGGTTTTGAATAAGTTTTTGTAAGAAAATTTTTCTAACACTTTCAGATTTAAGAAAAAGTTCGCCAAAAGCTACTAATATTCCTTCCTTTTTTTCTATTATTATCCCTCCCCTTACTACTTAATCATTTTTTAAAAGGATGAATTTTCCTCAACTTTTCTACTATCTTTGGCAAAACTTTTAGTACATAATTAACTTCTTCCTTTGTAGTCCATCTACCTAGGCTAAGCCTTAAGCTGCTTTGGGCTTCATAGGGTGTTAAACCAATAGCTAGCAACACATGACTTGGCTCCATGCTTTCTGTTGAGCAAGCCGAGCCTGTAGAGGCCGCTACCCCATACATATCTAAAAAAGTTACGAGGCTTTCCCCCTCTATGTAATCAAATCTAAGATTTACATTATTTGGCAATCTTTTAGTGGAATGGCCATTTAAGTAAGATTTTTCTATTCCCTCTAAAATTCCTTTTATTAATTTGTCTCTAAACCTTGTTAATTTCTCTGCTTCTTTTTCTATTTCCCTTTCAGCTATTTCTGCAGCGACACCAAATCCAACTACGCTTGCAACATTAACTGTACTAGATCTTAAACCAAATTCGTGGCCACCTCCATGAAGCAAAGGCTCTATTTTTACATTTTCATTTATATACAAAGCAGCAGCACCTTTTGGCCCATACATTTTATGGGAACTTACTGTAAGCAAATCAATCTTCATTTTTTCTACATCCACGGGAATTTTTCCATAACTCTGAGCTGCATCAGAGTGGAAATAAACTCCCTTCTCTCTACAAATTTTTCCTATTTCTTCTATAGGTTCAATGGTTCCGATTTCATTATTTGCATGCATGATGGAAACAAGAATTGTATCTTTGCGGATAGCCTTTTCTAACTTAGCAGGATCCACTAAACCGAATTTGTCAACTGGTAGATAAGTTACTTCAAATCCCAAACCTTCGAGCCACCGCGCCGATTCCATTACACTAGGATGTTCAATGGCAGAAACAATTATATGTTTTCCTTTTTTACGATTCGCAAAGACAACACCTTTCAATGCTAAATTATTGGCTTCTGTAGCACTACTAGTAAAAACAACTTTATCTGATTTTGCATTCATTAGTCTTGCCACTTTTTCTCTCGCATCTTCTAAAGCCTTTTTTGCTTCTTGCCCAAAGGAATGTAAACTCATAGTATTGCCATATTTTTTGGAAAAAAATGGTACCATGGCCTTTAGAACTCTTGGATCTACTGGTGTAGTAGAAGCATAATCCATATAAATCCTTTTCTTCATCTAAAAACCTCCAGTTTTATGTTTTTAATATATTTTTAATTTTTTCTTGAAATCCAAATTTCTTTAAAGAATTCTGACTGCTCAGTTTTAATTTTTTGATCTTGTTCTAAATGTAATAAAGGCACAAAGTGATTGACAATTTCTTCTCTAGTCCATCTATCCACAATTTTTCTAAATTCTATTTTTTCTACTCCAAGTTTTTTCAACATATCATCAATTTTTTTCATCACCCTTTCTATTTTAACGATAATATCTTCCTCCATAGCTACTTCAGCCTGAATTTGCTCCCTTAAAAATTTTCTTCTAACTTCCTTTTTTGCATATACAGCTAAAGCTTTTTTCAAAGAGTTTATGAGTTCAATTAGTGTTATTTGTCTTTTTGGAACTCTTTTTATTGCATATCCTAGTTGAATAAGGTTAGGGTCTATTCCCAATTCCTCGAAAGGCTTGCTTTCTTTCAGAACTTCTTTTACATCCTCTTCAGTTTCGAAAATCGAAAGATAGTCAGCTTTTAGCTTAAGGAGTATGGCTGCAACGAAAATTATTTTTGCTGGAATTCTAAAATCTAAATCTTCTGCACTTTTTATAAATTTAATAAAACCATCGGACAATTTTATTAGGTCAATATTCCAAGGGTTCAATTTTTCTAAATTCACGATGTAGTATAAGATTTCTTCCCAACTCTCCTTTTCCAAGATTAACTTTAAAATATTCTCTTCTTCTGCCATAATTTAACCTATTATTTTGGGCATTTCTAAACCAAGGATTTTAGATTCCCCTTCTTCCATAGTTACGCCAAATATTCTATCTCCATATTTTATTGTTTGGTCGTTATGGGTTATCATTATGAATTGGCCCCTCTTTGATAGGTTTTTGATATATTCAGCAATTTTTATACTATTTTCCTTATCCAATGCAGCATCAACTTCATCCAGAATATAGAAGGGAGCAGGCTTGTATTTTTGTATAGCGAAAATAAAAGCTAAAGCCGACAGACTTTTTTCTCCACCCGATAAGGCATCTATGTTTAACAATTTTTTACCTTTGGGATTAACTTGAATTAATAAACCAGACTCAATATTATTTGGATCTTCTAAAGTTAAGCTGGCTGTGCCACCAACCATTTCCATAAAAATTGAATTGAAATAATTGCTAACTTCTGACAAAGTTTTGTTAAAAATTTCTTTTTTCTTTGATTCAATTTGTTCTATCATATCTAAAACGGCTTTTTTCTCCTCTAATATCTTTTCGTATCTTTTCTTATATTCATCGAACTCTGTTCTAAACTTCTCAAATTCTTCTATAGCTTTAAGATTTACTGGACCAATATTTTCTAGCTCTTTTTCTGTTTTTTTTATTAAATTTTCTAGAACATGCAATTTTTCATCCACATATTGAACATTCCCATATTTCTCTTTCTCAACTCTAGCATTATTTAATTCCGTTTCTAATTTTGCTTGTTCAATTTTTAGTTGATTTATTTCTAATTCGAGATTTAATGATTTTTGATAAAGTTTTTTCTTTTTCTCCCTCAATTCATCAATTTCTCTTTCAGAAGTTATTCTTAATTTTTCCAAACTAATAAATTCTTTTGTCGTTTCTTCAACAGCTTTCTTTTTTAAATCTTTTTCTAGTTCGGCTATTTCATTTTTAAGGATGTCAACTTCTTTCATCAAACTTTTTCTCAATTCTCTATATTTTTCTATTTCCTCCGTTGTTATAGTTTCAATGAATTGAGGATGAGTTTTGATATAATAACCTCCAACCATTGCTCCACTTCTTTCAATCAAATCACCATCTAGAGTCACCATTCTGGCCTTGCCAATTCCTACTACTTTAGCCACATTTAAATTTTTCACGACAAGAGTATTACCAAAAACAAATTCAATTGCAGGTTCAAATTTTGGATTAAATTTTATTAATTTACTTGCTATTCCAATAACTCCCTCTTTGTTTAGCAACTCTTTTTCTTTGAAAATAGTAGGTTTAATTTTGTTTAATGGAAGAAAAGTCGCTCTTCCAATTTTTTCCCTCTTTAAAAATTCTATACAATAAGCAGCAACATCATCGTTTTCAGTAACTATATCATATAAATGTGGACCTGCAGCAACTTCTATGGCAACTTGATATCTTTCAGGTACAGAAATTAAGTTAGCAATAGCACCATAAACTCCTTTTAAATTAAGTTTTAGTACAGCTTCAACAGCTTTAGGAATAGCCCCTATAAATTCTGCTTTTTTGGATTCTAGAGCCAATAATTTTTCAATTAAAGAATCTAATCTTTCAATTTCCCTTAGATTTGTTTCTAGTTTATCTTTTTTTATTAGAATCTGGCTTCTAATCTCAGAAACTTCTTTTTCAATTTCTACTCTTTTAGATAAATTAATTAATTGATTTGCTATATCTCTAATATTTTTCTCTTTTTCTTCTAGCTCCTTCTCAACTTTTTCAAAATCTTCTTTTATTTTTTTGCTTTGCTCCTCTTTTTTCATTAGCGCTTCGTTTATCTTGTTCAATTCCTCTTGTAATAATATAAATTTTTTATAAGCATAAGAAGCCTTTAATGTGGTAAGTTGTCGAGTTAGTTGTTGGTATCTAATGGCAGCATTTCTTTCTTCTTCTAATCTTTTATAAATATCATATCTTTGTGATATGACAATTTCTGCTTCCTTAAGCTTTTGCTCCACTTGTTCCAAATCTTTTTGAGCTTTAGATTTCTTTTCGTTATACTCAGCTATACCAGATATTTCATCTATAATTTCTCTTCTCTCTATAGGACTCATCTCGATTATTTCTGTTATATCGCCTTGCAAAACAATATTATGACCATTAGGATGAATTCTAGCTAAGGATAAAACTTCTAAAATTTTTTCTCGCGTAGTATTCCTACCATTTAGCTTATATATGGAAACACCATTTCTATTAACTTTTCTTGTTATAGTTATTTCAGAATCATCAAAGGGGAAAGCTTTAGTAGAGTTATCTAAAAAGAGGGTTACACTAGCGTATTGGGCGGGTTGCTTGGTATCACTTCCATGGAAAATTAATTCATGAAGCCTATCGGCCCTTAAAGATTTTGCTGATGTCCTTCCTAGCACAAAACAAATTGCATCTACAATATTACTTTTCCCTACACCATTCGGGCCACAAAAAATATTAAAACTATTTGCTAGAGGAATGGAAATCCTTTTATTAAAACTTTTAAAACCCTGGATTGTAATTTTTGATATAAAAGTTTTTTTATCTGTCATTTTTTATCCTTTTTTTTATTTAGTCCTAACCAATCTCTGAGGGCATTGTTCAATATTTCAGTTCTTGTATTATAAAGTCCACTTTTTAGCATTTCATCCAATTTTTTTGTAATTTCTTCAGGAACGCGCCACGTTATTATGTTAGAATTTCTTTTTTTCATTTTAACCTATGTATTATTTTGTATTACAAAGAAAAAAATATTATTATTAATACTTTTATTCAACTGTAAAAAATTTTTTCTCACTCTCAGGTATTTTAAAGATTTTCAAATGTAGGCCCGCGTCAATATAAGCCCAAGAAATCACAACCGCCTCGAAAGCCCTTATAAAATCTTCTTTTTCGAAAAAATATTTAGAATCTTCAAAATAACTTTTGGCTAAATTAAATAATTCTTTACCTTTCTTTTTTGATAGCTGAATTTTTTTAAAAATTTGTTTCATCTTTCGAATTTCTTTTTTCGATATTTCTTTTAAAGAATCCTTCTCTACCATACTTATCTTTAAATATCTAAAAAACATAATTTTTTTTATGAGTAAGAAACTGCTAGTTTTATTTTTTGTGGTTCTTGTGGTTTTCCCCTTTTCTTTAACCTTCGCGCAATCCACTTCTGGGCAACGTGAGTGTTATTGTCGATTACCTTGCAATTCTATGGTAAGACCTGATATAATGGATTGTAGATTATTTGATGAACAGCCTCGTTCACATCCTTACAAATGCCCTGGATTATGTAAGGAATCGCCATCAATAACTAACGAAAGTTATTGTGGGTGGTGTGGTGATAAATGTACATTTATTAATAATACGACAATTTGCCCTCTAATAATCAGTCAAGAACAGCAATATTATGATTGTAAATTAGTAGGTAATGAATGTCAGGCCGTGCCAAAAGACCCATCTTATCCTCCTTATAGTTCTTGTCGCAAGGCTGGTGGAAGTTGTATTCCAGTTGGATTACAATGTCATGGAGAAGAATTAAGAGGCAATCTTTGCCCGGATCAATTGATATGTTGTAAAGTTGGCACCCCCTCACCGCCACCAATAAATAATACAACTAAGCCTTGCATTAGGCCTTTTGTAGGAAGACCAACATTTATCCCTATAGATAAAGAATGCCCACCGTCTCCTTTACCAAGAAGTATTGTAGGCTTTGGTTTAGGGATATTAAAAGACTTTAGCGATTTTGTATATTTGAGAATAGGCATTGTTCCAAGAGGTTTTAGCGGTCAAGAGATACAAGGTTATCTTTGGGTTGATGATAATAAATACGAGCTAAGAAACATTACATGGAATAAAGAATATCTTTGGGGTGACCCTCGTATAGTGCTAACAAACATTACAGGGAATGTTACATTGTATGAGGAAACATATGTATTAACCGCTTATATTTATAATGGCACTACAAATATTGGAAATATTGTTTTAAAATTAAACCAAAAACAAGTAAGAAGAAACCCCTCCATAATTATTTATAGAGATATAATTGTTGGTGATATGAGTTTGTTGGACGTTGATTACAAAATTTATATCATAGGAAGGTCTTATGAAGTTCCATTTCCAATAATCCCCATGAGATGATCTTGTGGCTATCTTCACCTTAAAAATAATCATAATTTTGGTTTTATTAATCATAGCAATTTTTGTTTTAGCCTTAGGTAAAAAGCAAGAAGTTGCATTTCCTACAAAAGGAGAGGTTGATTTAGAAATTCTACCAGGCACTTCTCCTGAAGAAATTTTCGATATTTTAGATGAAAAATTTAATCAACAAGAAGAGCAGATTTTTAATGAAATAGAACAGGCAATAAAGTAGTTTATTGGTTCGCTCCACTGGGCGGTCCACCTCGCGCGAGATATTAAACAAAGAATATAGGCGCGAGGTCCTTCTTTGTAAAAAAATTGTAAAGCAAAAAAATCAGCAAAAATTTTCCCCTTTATATAGATTTAGAACCACCATTAGTGGTTCGCAATCTATATAAAGGCTTTAAAAAGCATTGGAAATACAACTCTTAAGAATTGGAACTCCTAAAAGTGGTACAAAATCTTTATAAATAAAAGTGGAAAAAAATCGAAACATTTATATAGATTTAGAACTCCCAAAAGTGGTAGTAAATTTTGGAAAAGCAGGAAAAATTAAAGCAAGTCTAAATCTATTGTTTGCAAAAAACTCTTTAAACAAGAAACTAAACTAAAAACAAATTTATTGTTCTTTAGAATTTTAAAAGTCTTTCTTACTAAATATCCCTTTTTTATTGCTGGTAGCAATTCTTTCTTCCATTTATTTTCATAATTTTCTTTAAAAAATTCTTTGGAAAAATCATTTTGTTTAAAAGCCTTTTTTATCGCATCTGCAGCAATTTCCGTGGCTATGGCAGCATATGTAAAGCCACCGGCGCTGTAAGGTTTTAGTTGACCTGCTGCATCTCCCAGCAGAAAACCTCCATCAAAGTAAGTTTTGCTAGGCAAACCTATGCGAATTGTATCGCCATAAAAATTTTCAAATTTAACTTTACCAAATCTTTGATGAATAAAATTGTTTAAAAGGTTTAAAGCATTATTTTCATTAATTATTCCTATCTTTGCCCTTTCCTCGTCCACAGCCACAAGCCATATAAAATAATTTTTACTATAGTTGTTATTAAAATAAATTTCGATTCCATTGCTCAGTTTTTCTTTAATTATTCCCTCTGCGCTCGAAAAGATTTCTTTAGACAAACTTATTCCATTAACTAAAGCCACCCTGGATAAAGGGCCATCAGCTCCGATTAAAATTTTTGCTTTTATCTTACCTTTAGATGTAATTACATCTTCTCCTATTCTGTTCAAAAAACTTGTACCAAACTTTATTTGCGCTTTCTCCTTTGCATGTTTAAACAAAACATCTTCGAATTTTTTGATATTCAGAAGATACATATATCTTTTTGATTTTAATTTAAAGCTTCCGTGAGGAAAATTAAAAGTTGCTTGATGAAATTTATTTAATATTAATTTTTCCTTTGGCAACTCTTTAGCAATTTTGAAAAATCTGTAGCTAACTAAGCCTGTTGACTTGATTTCGACTTTTTCATTTTTCTCCAAAACCAAAATTTTCAGATCTTCTGGAAGTAAATAAGAAAGCCTTAAGCCAGAACTGCCAGCACCAACAATTACAACATCAAACTCTTTTTCATTTTCCATAATTTCTTTGTATTGAATTAAACCAATTTAAAGCCTTATTAAATTCCTTTTTGGAAAAATCTGGCCATAGAGTTTTTGTTACATAAATTTCAGCATAAGCAGATTGTAAAGGCATGAAATCAGATAGTCGTGAATAACCACCAGTTCTTATAATTAAGTCTATCGGCTCTTTTTCTAATAAATTCTCTTCTATCATTTTAGGAGAAATTTTAACCCTTTTTGATAATAATTTTTTCATCAATTTTTTGACTGCCCAAAAAACTTCATAAGTTCCTTTATAGCCTATCAAAAAGTTTAAAATAAATTTCTGGTATTTTGAAGTTTTTTGCATGATTTTTCTAATTAGCCTAACTAAGCTCTTGGGCAACCTTCTGAAATCTCCTAAAACCCTTATTTTTACTTCATATTTTTCAATTTCTTTAAACTCGCCATTAAGCCATCTCTTGAAATAAGTTTCCATTAACTTAAAAATTTGTCTAATCTCTTCTTTTTTTCTTTTTTCCAAATTATCTAAAGATAAAGCATATACCGAAACTTTTTTTATCTTTTTCTCCAAACACCATTTCAAAAACCGTTCAAAATTTTCAGCTCCGGCTTTGTGTCCTTCCCAAACAGGTAAGTTTCTTGCTTGGGCCCATCTTCTGTTTCCATCAAGAATAACGCCTATGTGATTGGGTAGAATCATCATAAAAATATTTGTAATCACAAAATTTATAAATAAATATTGTTTCTTTATGAAAAGTAAGCCCCTGTAGCTCAACGGTAGAGCACCCGATGTAAAGGTGAAGCTGTTAACCGGTAGGTTGTGGGTTCAAATCCCACCGGGGGCGCTTTTCTTCGACGTTGAATGAGAATTAAATTTCAGGTATAAAGAAAAGTTAAGCAATATATCGGATTTAAAATTTAGATTTTTAAGTGTTAATTTTTTGAAAATTTTGTCTTGCATATTTTAACTTTTCTAAATTTGTATAACCATTTTCTTTTAACTTCTTAATTAAACCCTCGCCAATTTTTTTCACGAGACCAAAACCATAAAAAGTTAAAGGTGTATAAAATTGCAATACATTTGCGCCAGCCTCTATTGTTCGATAGGCATCTTCAACATCAAAAATTCCACCAGTAGCGAAAATTATTATATCGGGGAACCTTTCCCTAGCATCTTTAACCGCCCTTAATCTATATTCAGCTAAAGGCCTTCCGCTCACGCCAGCACTCTTATAAGGCCAATTGTACGGAATTCTATAAGTATTAACGCCAACTATTCCATTTCCTCCATTTTCTACGAAAGCCTCAATTAAAGATAGACTCTCCTTCTTACCTTCTTCATTTTTATCATAGGGCCCTATCTTAACAAGCTTTAATTTATCTGGCGCTTTTTGTTTCATGATTTCTGCATGCTTTTTAAACATTTCTTGAGTTCTCAAAAATTTTAATATCTCTGTATTAGGTGAAGAAGGGTTCCAGACAAAACCATCAACATATGGATTTAATTTATCTATGAGTAGTGAAACTTCGTCCAATGATTTGTCTAATTCTTTTTCAGAATTTGGTATGCCGCATATATTAGCATAAATCGGATACTCTGGTCTTTTTTTACGAAATTCTCGCAATTTTCTAAGGGAATACTCTACACCCTTACTAGGAAACCCTTGAGCATTATATATTGCTTCCTTTTTTGCATCAGTCGTGACCCTGGGCTTAGGATTACCTTCTCTAAAATTCACGACAATAGTTCCAACTTCTTGAAAACCAAAAACATAAGACAAAGGTAATAAAGCCTCGCAATTTTTATCAAAACCTGCGGCGGTTCCCAAAGGAATTATCTTCTTTCCATTTATAGTAATTTCTAGTTCTTCAAAATAAAATTCTTTTTGTTTTTTTTCCAAAATGTTAAGAACTTCTAGTTCATTCAAAAATTTTAGTATATATTCATGAACACTTTCTACATCGTTGTTATTTTTTCTATATAACCAGGGTCTTATAAAATTCTTAAAGATAAAAGGATGATTTAGTTGGAGGGAAAGTTTTTCTAGTTTAGCTAAAGTCAAGTTTATCTTAATTATTATTGTAAAAAACTTTTAAATTTTTTTCCATCCAAAAACAATAGTTAATTATGCCTAGAAGTATTTGGAAAGGTAGCATAAGTTTTGGTTTAGTTAACATACCAATAAAAGTTTATCCTGCTGCTCAATCTAAGCAATTAAGTTTTCACACCCTTTGTAAAGAAGGCCACCCTTTGGAATATAAAAGATGGTGCCCCGTAGAAAGAAGAGAAGTAAAATGGGATGAAGTAAAGAAAGGGTATAAAATTGGTGACAAGTACATTATCTTAGAAAAAGAGGATCTTAAAAAAATTGAATTAAAAACAACAAAAACAATTGATATTGTGGAATTTGTGGACGCCCCTCAAATTGACCCCATTTACATAGAAAAAAGTTATTATGTTGTGCCGGAAGAAACTGGAGTAAAAGCTTATTCTCTTTTCGTTGAAGCACTATCTTTACAAAATAAAATTGCGATTGGAAAAGTTGTGATGAGAGAAAAAGAATATTTAGTTGCTTTAAGGGCCTACAAAAAAGGTTTGGTGATGCATGTTTTGCATTATTTGGGAGAAATAAAACCAATAGAGGAGTTAGAAGAATTAAAAAATGTTGTGGTTGTGAAGGGGGAAGAATTAAAATTAGCTCAAGTTTTGATAGAAAAGTTAACTGAAGAAAAATTTGATATCGGTAAGTTCACCGATACTTATACCGAAGCTCTGAAAAAATTGATTAAAACTAAAGCCGAAGGAAAGGTTTTCAAAATAGAAGAAAGGCCTGTGGAAGAAGCTAAAAGTTTAATGGAGGCGTTGAAGATAAGTGTTGAGACCGTTGAAAGAAAAAAGAAAAAATCTTAATAAA
Source organism: Candidatus Aenigmatarchaeota archaeon (assembly GCA_038998625.1). Taxonomy (GTDB): domain Archaea; phylum Aenigmatarchaeota; class Aenigmatarchaeia; order CG10238-14; family SCSR01; genus JAWADS01. The sequence goes on from JAWADS010000005.1 coordinate 23,635, forward strand.
TTTAATAGGTTTTTATGAGTTTATGGAATCAAAAAATTAAACCAATGTTAGCTTTTTCTAGCGAACCTTTTGATTCTGAGAATTTTATTTTCGAAATAAAATTCGATGGAACAAGATGCGTTGCTTATGTAGATGTAGAAAACAAATCCCAAAAATTTTTGAATAGAAGAATGCTTTATTTTCAAAATCGTTATCCTGAATTGCAACTTTGGAAAGATTTGAAGTGCAGAAGAGCTATTGTTGATGGGGAAATTGTGGTTTTTGAAAAAGGAAAACCCAACTTTTACAAATTAGCTGAAAGGGAACATATTGAAGAAAAAACTAAAATTGAAATTTTATCTCAAATGATGCCAGCGACCTTTGTAGTTTTTGATATCCTTCATAAAGATGAAAAAGACTTAATTGATTTACCCTTAGAAGAAAGGAAGAGAATTCTTGATGAAACGATTGAAGAAAGTGAGAGAATTTTAAAATCAGTTTATATTAAAGAAAAAGGTAGAAAATTTTTCAATGAGGTAAAGAAGAAAAAGCTAGAAGGAGTTATGGCAAAAAAATTAAATTCTTCTTATCAAATTGGTAAGAGAAGTAGAGATTGGCTTAAGATAAAAGCCCTTAAAACTTTAGATGTAGTTATTGTGGGCTATTCAACAGGAAAAGGGAAAAGGGGCGAATTATTAGGAAGTTTAATCACTGCAATTAATTACAAAAACAAATTAAGATATATCGGAAAAGTTGGCACGGGCTTTTCTGAAGAAGAATTAAAAGTGCTTTTAGAAAAATTAAAAAAAATAAAAACTGAAAAGCCTCCATGGAAAGAAGAAATTGATTTAGCTTTGCCGCCAGACAGAAAGCCCATATGGGTTAAACCAAAATTTGTTTGTGAAGTAAAATTTATGCAACTTACAAAAGATTTGCAAATGAGGGCTCCTTCTTTCATCAGATTAAGAGAAGATAAAACGCCTGGGGATTGTGATTTAGAGGTAGAATTTAAATCAAAGTAAATCTAAATGAGTCTGGAATCCTATATAAAAGCTTAAAAACAGTTGAAATACAAATCTTAAGATTTAGAGCTTCTAACAGTGGTAGTAAATTTTTTCAAAAATTTATTTATTCTAGAAAAAACATAATTAAAGATATGGTAGAATACAACGCTTTGAAAAAAGCCTTAGAAGAAAATGGGGAATTAATGTTGGTAACTGATTCGGGCAGCAAATTCGAAATACATAAGCACAATGTAACTTTTGATGACAAAACAAAAATGATAAAAATAGATGCGGCCGATGAAATTTTTTGGTTGGATACAGGAAAAATTGAATACTATTGGGTCCATAAAAGAGCTAAGGAATAAATACCAACCTTAGCTAAAACAATAAAGCAAAATGATTTGTTGTAGTAAGTATTGTTTTTATTAAAAAAATTAAAAATAAAATTATGGAAAATATTTATGATTTAATAATTATTGGTGCCGGCCCTGCTGGAATTTCTGCTTCTATTTTTGCTGCTAGACAAAAATTAAATTTTTTGCTTATTTCAAAAGATTTTGGCGGGCTTGCAAATTTTATTCCTGACATAGAAACTTACATTGGCTACCATTATATGAGTGGTTATGACCTTTTAAAAAAATTTAGAGAACATATGAAGGATTACAATATACACATGAAATTGGAAGAAGAAGTTACTGATGTTGTGAAAGAAAAAAATGTTTTTAAAATTTATACTAACAAATCCATTTACTATGCAAAAGCTATTATTGTAGCTTCTGGAAGAGGATTCAAGAAATTAAATGTCCCTGGGGAAAAAGAATTTGAAAATAAAGGTTTGTCTTATTGTGCTGCTTGCGATGGACCATTGTTTAAAGATAAAATTGTTGCGGTTATTGGAGGAGGCAAATCTGGCTTATTATCTACCTTATTTTTATTAAACATTGCTAAGAAAATTTATCTTCTTGAAATTAGGCCAGAAATAGGGGCGCCGGATATAAGTAGTGATATTGTTGAGAGAGTAAAAAATAGTTTAAAAGTTGAAATTTTCACTTCAGCCGAAACCTTAGAAATTTATGGCGGCTCTACAGTAAAGGGAATTAAATTTAAACAAAAAGGGGAAATAAAAGATTTGCCTGTAGAAGGAGTTTTTGTAGAAATTGGTTATGTGCCGCATACACATTTTCTTAAAAATCTAAAAGTTAAATTAAATCAAAGAAATGAGATAATAATTGATAAAAATAACATGACAAACGTTAAAGGGGTTTTTGCAGCTGGAGATGTAACGGATATACCAGAAAAACAAGTAATCGTGGCTTGTGGTGAAGGGGCAAAAGCTTTGATGTCAGTAGTAAGATATTTATCTAGTTTAAAGGCCAAATAATTAATAGATGAACTTTTCACAGGTCTTTGATTATATTAAAAAAATGTACAACGTGAACAATTCAGATTTTTGGCTTAGCGTAATTAGAATAGTTTTTGGTATTTTGTGGATTTCGGCTGGGCTGGAAAAAGTTCTGAGCCCAGAGTATGTTCCTGGGTTTGCAAAAACTATTGAAAAATTTATGAATAAAAATCCCAATGAGTGGTACATACCTTTTTTGCAAAACTTTGTCATTCCTAATTCCACTTGGTTAGCGTATTTAATTTCTTACGGACAACTTATTACAGGATTGGCTTTAGTATCTGGCTTGCTTATCAATTTCTTTTTAGCTTATGCAGTATTTATGAATATCAACTTTTATTTTGGCGCAGGTTGGCTTAGTATTTCTACAGCTATGTTAAACTTGTTGATGATTGTAATACAAATTATTTTACTTTTGTCCCCTGGATCCAAAACTTTGAGTTTAGATTATTTAATAAAACTTTCGAAAATGAGAAAAAGTTATGTTAAGAGTAAGATGAAAATTTAATTAAAGCTTTTCAATTTGTTTTTTTAATTCAGGTATTACAACAGGCCCTTGAAGTTTTAGTTTAACTTTTTTTACTCCACCAACAGAAAGAACGCTTTGTTTTATATCATTGGCCATCCTCAAAGCTAACATTGGAGGACAAAAAGGAGTTGTGAGATGAAAAGTAATTTCTACATTACTATTTTTTACTTTAACATTATCGATTAATTTCATTTCTGTTATAGGTATACCAATCTCAGGGTCCACAACTTTATCTAAGGCCTTGAATATTTTGTTTATTTCAACCATATCATCCCTTATGTCTTTCAAACTAATTAAGCTTTCTAACCTACAAACAATCTTTGTATATGTTAGGATGATGACTCATATGCTCTTTCCAAGATTCGTCTGTATAGCCAGGAGGAGTTGCACAAATATTTGTAGGATTTTGTGATTGCAAAGCATGTCTAAAACTTTCTCCAAAATATTTTTGATAATAAAAATATAAAAAAATTGCTACGAGGAGTAAAGTAATTATCAAGAAAATTTGAAAATTGATTTTCTTCTTTTTCATAAATTACCACTTATTCCGACTATACTGACAGATAAAACAAAAAAATTAAAAATTAACCAAAAAATTTGTTTTCTAGAAATTTTCATAGAGCAAAAAAATTTGTTGTAAACAAAAAGAGAAATGGCAAAGTTAGCTGAAGCAAACCCAATAAAAGAAAAGAAAAAACTATAGTTTTGTAAAAAAGCTAGTGGCATACCAACTACAATTATTCCAAAAATAGCAAGAAAGGCTATCAAACCTTCGCAAACTAAATGGCAAACATTGTGCAAACCGATAATTCCTAATAGTGATGTAAAACTACCAAAAATTCCTAAAGATTTTGTTTTATTAAAATTATTGTTCCCCTTCTTTATTCTGAAAAATGCTCGTTGTTTCCTATAAAGTTTTTTCATTCATATCAACCCAAAAAGGATGTAAAAATAAGAAGTCAAGATCAGAAAAGCAATAGTTATCACAATAACTTGAAATGGAAAGTAACTTTTTCCTCCATTATTTTTTCTTAACCAATCACTAAATGAAAAAGAAAATAAAGTCATTAAGCTACCAACCAAAAAGCCAATAAAAAGCTTATCTACACCAAATATAACATAATTAGGAACTCCTGTTCCTAACAAATTTGCAAAATAAAAAGTAATTAAAGTCAAAAATATTGAAGTAAGAATAATAATCGCCTTCTGGAATTTAATGTATTCTTCACCTTTGTTTTTCTTTCTCAAAATTCTATCAAACCAAAAGGAAGTAGAGATTACTAAACCTCCTATAAAAGTTCCGAAAATTAAATCATCTACACCATACCATCTGGAAACTGCTACCAAGCTAGCAGTAGCTGCAGTACATAAGGGGCAATGAGCATAAACTAAAACTACAAAATTAGTTAAATAAAAGAAAAGGATTGAAAAAAAGATTAAGGATTTAGTGACAGCTTTCACCTTTATCCGCCCTCATCTTATGACGATAATTTCGTTTACAATCTTCACAACAGAATTTTTTACCTTGCAACTCATAAAATGTGTCTTTCAATTTCATACCACAATGCCCGCATTTTGGTTTAAAAAGACTAAACATCCAATCACCTCTTTTAATTTAAACTATTGTGAAAAGATGTATTGCTCCATCATAATCAATAGAATAAATTCTAAATGGATTATATTTAACTCCAGTCATCCCCGGAGAACCTGACGGCATACCAGGAAGGGCTATTCCAGTTATATTTGGTTTTTCTTCCATCAATTTTAGAATAGCTTCTACCGGCACATGTCCTTCAACAAAGTAGTTTCCAATAATAGTAGTATGGCAACTCTGCATGTTGATAGGAATGCTATACTTTGACTTTATAGAAGAAATGTCATCTATATATGAAACTTTTATAGAAATTCCTTGATTCTTAAGATAATTTGCATAAAGCGCACAACATCCACAATTGGGCGAAATGTAAATAACAACATCCTCAGTAATTAAGTTCTTAAGTTTATTAAAAGGATGCACTGCTTTTGGAAAATATAATTGATAGACGAAAAAGCCCACTGCTCCTATTAATACTAAAATTATTATAAAGCTTATTACTACTCTAATCTTTATAATGCTCATGCTCCCACTTTTCAATTTTCCTAATTTTATAGTAAAAGAAACACCTTATATTTTTTGGGATGAAACTAGTTTCATAACTTTAAGACAACAAGGTTAGCCATTCCTCTCCTTTTTCTTTCAATTAAACCTTTAGCCTCTAGCCTATCCAATATTCTACTTATTTTTACTTTAGAAAGTCCTGTCCTTTTCACTAAATCGCTTTGGAATATTGCACCATCTGAATTAACAATCATTTCAAATATTCGTTTTTCCTCTCCGTCTAAAGCTTTTCTTGCTTTCTCAATTTTAGTTTTTTCCATAGAGCTCAATTTTTCTAAGTCTTTTTTTGAAAATATGAGGTATCCACCCAAAAACATTACTATGCTTGCAAGGTAGAATCCGAAATAAGACTCAAAAGGTATAGTTCGTTTATAAGGGCAAACATTCGCTGGTAAAGGGCAATTTTTATGCAATTCTTCGCTTAATGCCAATATAGTTGAAGTATAGTAATAAATGTTGAAAAAAAGAAAAAAACCAGATATTAAAAATATTGCTCCCAACAATTTTTGGTTCATAAAAATCCTTTATTTAACCTATTTATATTTTTAAATTAAGCAATAAAGACTTAAATTATGAGAATTATGAAGCTAACTCTTGATCAATTATACGCTTAAATACAGAATAAGGCTGAGCCCCAACAACTTTAATTCCGTTTATGAAAAATGTAGGTGTGCCGCTTACTCCATAAGCCATCCCATCTTGAACATCTTTTTGAACTTCATTAGCATATTTTCCTGAGTCAAGGCATTCATTAAATTTTGCTGTATCTAGACCTAACTCTTGAGCATATCTTTTTAGGCTGGTTATATCTAATGCCTGTTGATTTTCAAACAATTTGTCATGGTATTCCCAGAATTTATTTTGTTCATTTGCACATTCTGCTGCTTCAGCCGCCTTTTTAGCAAATTGATGAAAGTCCAATGGGAAATCGCGATAAACAAATTTAAGTTTACCGGTTTTAATATATTCTTCTTCTAAAAGAGGTAAAGTGTCCTTCCAAAATCTTGCACAAAAGGGGCATTGAAAATCTGAAAATTCAATCATTGTGACTTTTGCATTGGCACTGCCTTTTGTTGGATCGTCATCAGGGCTCACTTGTATTCTTTGCTGTGCGCTAGGTAAATTTTGATTTTGTTCAGTAGGAGGAACAACCATTCCTGTTTTTGTGGCATTTTTTTCTAAATAAATATTTATTAAAAAGTAGGAATTTAATAAACTCAAAATAATTGCAATAATGCTCAATAAACTCCACTTATCAGGCAATGTGATAGTAATAGTTTTCCCTACCATTAAGTATTTTTAAAACAAATAAACTTATAAGCTTTGCGGATAAAAATTTTTGTATGAAATTTAAATTCCATCTTTTAATCTTAATTCTCTTGATTATATTTTTAGGCCTTTTTACCTACTCTTTTTTTAGCAACAAAGGCCTTTACAGAAATGATTGTGGTAAGACAATTGATGGCTATGACATTTTGTTTGTATACATCACCACTTGTCCCCATTGTAAGGCAGATTTGCTCAGACTAGAGGAACTGAATTTAACTGATAAAATTTATATGATAAACGCAGAGAGCCCTTTATGTAAAAAAATAATAGAAGATTTTTCTGAGAATATTATTTATCACAAAAATTCCAATTCTCCAAACATTCCCTTTGGAATTTATACACCAACAAAAGTCTGTATTTATAATGGCAAAACATTCATTGGGGAACAAAATAAAGAAGATTTAAAAAAATTTTTTGAAGATTGTCAGGGAGCAAAAATATGAAAAGAATTTTTTTAATATTTTTATTAACCGCACTTCTTTTCCCTTTTTATGCAATCGCTCAAGATAAAGAAATAACAACCCCTATATTTGGAAATATAAGCACAAAATTATCTCTTCCAATAATAGGAATGTTTTTGGGCCTTGTGGATGGATTGTTAAATCCATGCGCCATATCAGTATTATTTTTTTTAATTGGATACCTTATGCTCTTAGGCTCAAGGAAAAAAGGTCTACAACTTGGATTAATTTATTCCTTCACTATTTTTTTAGTCTATTTTCTTTTCATGTATGGAATTTTGAATGTTGTTTCAATAATAGGTTACTTAACAATAATAAAAGCAATAATTGCAACTGTTGCTTTAATTATTGGTGTAATTGAAATAAAAGATTTCTTTTGGTATGGAAAGGGTTTTGTATTGGGAATATCAAAATCCGCGAAGCCAATTATAAAAAGATTAGTTGAAATTGCCACAATTCCATCAGCAATTTTGTTAGGATTTTTCGTTAGTTTAGTAGAAATACCTTGTGCTGGAGCTTTTCCTTTTATCTATATTACACTTCTTGCTGAAAATGTGTCTGGAGGAGAGAATCTAATTTATTTGGTTTTATATAATTTTTATTTTATTTTACCCCTCTTGATTTTAACAATTATTTTTTATTTCGGTTGGCTCAAAATTGAAAAAGCTGAAAAAACCAGACTGAAAATAAGAAAATACATGCGATTAATAGCCGGGATAATAATGATTATTCTTGGTATATCAATGTTGCTTAACTTAATTTGAAAAATCTTAACAACAATCTTCGAGAATTTTTAATATTTTTTTAAAAGCTTTTCCAATTTTCTTTGTTTTTGACTTTCCTTCACTCTTTCCTTTAGCCATAAACAAACCTTAATAAAAAATATATGAAAATTGTGCCTAAAATGATTATTAAAGGCCTAAGAATTAAAAGTTTTTTTTCTCCTTTCTCCCTCGCTTTTTTCTCCACCCAATACATAAGTCCAGTAACACTTTCTCCCATCAGAATTCCGAGAATTAAAATAGGTATCTCATAACCTAAAAATTTCAAAACAAACAACAAAATCCACGTTGTAGTTACAGTAGCACAAATTGCACACAATTTTCTTTTAAATATTTTAGCTATTAGTCCTTTGGCAACTAACCAAAATATGTATAAGCTAAACATTGCAACCAAAATCCAGTATATTATTTCTATACAATCACCCTGAGAATTATAATGGCTTTAAAACTTTTATATATTAAAAAATTTAATTGTAATTAACTTTCCTTTGGGTTTTGTAGATAGTATTTGGATTAGACTATTTCAGCTCTCTTATCAGGTTATAAAAAAATAGTTGTGGTTTTTATGTTGTATTTCAATTTTTACTTAATTTTTGGTTTATATCTGTTCAACAACATTGAATTTCCAACTACTGTTATGGAGCTTAAAGCCATTGCTATAGCTGCATAGATTGGGTTCAAAAGAATTCTGAAAAACGGATACAAGATACCAGCAGCTATGGGTATTAATCCTATATTGTAAATAAACGCCCAAAATAAATTTTCTTTCATCTTTCTTACAGTTTTTCTACTTAAATCTATAGCAGTAACTACATCTCGCAAATCATTTCTAATTAAAATGATTCCTCCGGTTTCCTTAGCTATATCTGTTCCTGCTCCCACTGCTATACCAACATCAGCTTGTGCTAACATAGGAGCATCATTTATTCCATCTCCTACTGCAGCTACAATTTTTCCTTTTTCCTGCAACTCTTTAACTTTCTTTGCTTTGTCTTGGGGCAAAACTTGTGCCATAATTTTATCTTCATCTATTCTTAGCTGCTTAGCTATGGCCTTAGCAGTTCTTTCGTTGTCACCAGTGATTAACCAAACTTCTTTTTTCATTTTCTTTAATTCTTCTATAGCTTCTTTAGAAAATTCTTTTAGAGTATCTGCTATTGCAATTATTCCTATGATTTTTTTTCCATAGGCAACGATTACTGCAGTTTTACCTTCTTCCTCAAGTTTTTGAATTTGTTGCTCAATTGCTCCAGTAGAAAATCCATTCTCTTCCATAAAGGTTCTGTTGCCTATTAATATTATTCTGTTCATGTATTTTCCCTTAATACCCTTTCCTGATACAGTTTCATAATTTCTCAAAGAAGGTAATTTCATTCCCTTTTCCTCTGCTTTTTTTATAATGGCTTGAGCTATGGGATGTTCAGAGCCTTTTTCAACAATTGCGGCAAGACGTAAAACTTCTTCTTCACTTGTATTAATTGCAATGATATCCGTAACCTCAGGTTCACCTTTTGTTAGCGTGCCAGTTTTATCAAAGACAATTGAATTTAATTTATAAGTCTTCTCCAAAAATTCGCCACTCTTAATTAAAATTCCATATTGAGCACCTTTACTCGCACCTATCATTATAGCTGCTGGTGTAGCAATGCCTAAAGCGCAAGGACAAGCAATAATTAAAACAGCTATCAATACAGTTAAAGCTAAAGAAAATGGAAAACTTCCTACAAAATACCAGAATAGAAAACTTGCTATGGCAATAAAAATAACTGAAGGGACAAAATAAGCTGAAACTAAATCAGCTAATCTTTGCATAGGAGCTCTAGTGAGTATAGCTTCTTGAACCATTTTTATAATTTGCGAAAAAGTAGTATCCGCCCCAACTTTTGTGGCTTTAATTTTTATTAATCCGCTTTTGTTAATACTTGCGCCTATGACTTCATCTCCTTCCTTTTTTGTAACAGGCATGCTTTCTCCTGTAAACATAGATTGATCTACAGAAGAAAGTCCTTCTATAACTACTCCATCAGTAGGAATTTTTTCTCCCGGCTTAACTATGCAAATGTCTCCAACCTTTATCTGCTCTACAGGAATTTGAATTTCTTTTTCATCTCTAAGAACTCTAGCCATCCTTGGTTGCAAGTCCAACAATTTTCTTATGGCATAAGAGGCCTTCCTCTTCACCAAATTCTCCATGTATTTTCCAACTAAGATAAAGGCGATTATTAAAGCAGATTCTGTAAAATAAACTTCTGTCCCTCGCACCACAACCTTTGGAAAAATTACAGGCCACAAAATCCCTTGAAAGGTGTATATTGTAGAATAAAGCCATGCTGCTGTTGTGCCAATAGAAATTAAACTATCCATATTGGCTTGTTTTGCCTTTATTGCATCTAACGTTCCTTTATAAAACCTCCATCCTCCAATAAATTGGACTGGAGTAGCTAATAAGAAAAGTATAATGTAATTGGGTATGCCAAGGGGTTGTATGGGAAAAATATATTCAAAAATTGCAACGGCACTACCTAAAAGTAAGCTAAAAATCGTAACATAAAGCAATTTTCTTAATTCTTTTTGTGGTTTAAGAAAAGTGTTGAGGCAATTTTGGCTACAGAAGTAATAAGTTATATTATCTTGGGTAGTTTTAAAAGGAGTTTTATTTTCATCAACATACATCCCACAAACTAAATCTTTAGCCATAAACTCATCAAACAATTGTTATTTTATAATACTTTTGAAGGTTTTAATATTTACTTTAATATCTCAATTTTGTGATATATCAGTTTTGTGATGTACTTAAATTATAAAAAATAAAGTTATGCCCACTAAAATCAAGGGAGAGATTTTGTAAAAAGTCCTTTAGAAAATTAGATCATATTATAGATCATGCCATAAAAGAAAAAATATAAATTTGTTATCATTGAGCCAAAGCTTTTTCTACAGCTGCTTGAAAAACTGAATAAGGTTGGGCCCCTACAATAATTTCTCCATTAATAAAAAAAGTAGGAGTTCCCGTAACTCCCATGGCTTTACCGTCATTAAAATCTTTTTTGACTTCAGAAGCGTATTTTCCTGAATCTAAGCAAGTATCAAATTTATCAGGATTTAGATTAAGCCTTATGGCATAAAGCTTTAAATCTCGAACTGATAGAAATTGTTGGTTTTCAAAAAGTAAATCATGATATTCCCAATATTTCCCTTGCTCCCTTGCACAATTAGCAGCTTCCGCAGCCTTCCAGCCTTGTTCATGGATAGGAAAATCCCTATAAACCCATCTAACTTGATGAGGATAATTTTGTAAAATCTGTTTAATAGTAGGCTCGACCCTTGCACAAAAAGGACATGAGTAATCAGAAAATTCAATTATTTTAACTTTTGCGTCAGCAGGACCTAAAAAAGGATCGTCATCTGCTAAATCTACTAGTTTTGTCCTAGATGAAATTAAACTATAATTGAGGATTAAAATAATTATTGTTAAAGCAATTAAAAAGATAAGAAACTTTATGCTTATTTTTACTTTCATTATATCCTTATTAAATTAATTTCATTATATCCTTATTAAATTAATTTAAAAATAATTTAAAAACTTAACACCCGGTAGCCATCCTTCCCATGACTATGTGCATAAGTCTATTTGTTTCCTCATTCATATTCTGCTCCATAATCTCATGGGCCCTACTAACCATCATGCTATCCATAAGCCTATCCCCGATTTCTTCAAACTCATTGTCTGTTAAAGCAGAACAATTAACATTTGAAATTTGTGTCATAAAACCTCTGCCCATCATGTTCATCATCATAGGCATCATATAAAAATCCATCATTCTATATCCAGGGTAGGGATATCTAACAAAAGTTATTGCATTCCATAATGCAGCTAACAAAAATCCTATAATAATTCCTATAAGCAGTGTGGCCCAAATTGCCGATTCAAATTTTTTCTTAGCCATTCACTCACTTTTTGACAAACTATAATTTTCTTTGAAATATTTGTAAGTCTCATCACTACAAATAAACGGAATTTTAGGTCGGCCTTCTATCTTTATTTTTCTATCAATTATAATAGTTGGAACGACTTTTATATTAAATCTTTTCATTAAATCCAAAGGCATGCTTTTTGATAAATTATAAACTATTAATTCACACTTAGCACATTTCCCTATTTCTATCTCATTTAAAATTTTTTCACAAAGCGGGCAATCGCCCACAAAGGCTTCTATTTTATGGGGCATCTAATCACTTCACATACTTTCCCGGATTAATCATAAAATTTGCTTGACAATTTTCGCTACAAAAATAATAAGTCTTTCCTTTATAAACTGCTTTGATTTTCGTGTTTTCATTAACTTGCATTTTACAAACTGGATCAACGGCCATAATTATCAACATTATCTATAGCCAGATTCTACCCTTGCGAAATCTGTAACTGCATCTTGTTGGACCTTGATTTGTTCGGGATTTTCATTGCCATAAGTAATCAAAATTTTATCTAAATCTCTTGGTTTGTAGTTTTCATATTCGTAATTTTGCTCCCAACCTTTACCTTCTTTCTTCACATAAAACTTTAAGGTATTAATTCCATCATTGCAATAGGCTGAACCATTATCTAATTTAAAACAATTTTCATCAAAACCCATACCAAGAGAATTAAAGAACATTTTAAGAGGAACATTTTTTGCATGGATATGAATAACATACCCTGCACCTGGTCCGGATTCTACATGAATATACGGGCTTTTTACATAATATTTTGGTGGGAAGGGAGTTATTCTTTCGCCCTTAAGATAAATTGCTATATCAGCATGCTCATGCGTAGAGCCAACTGGGCCTATATTAGTAGAAGGAGCAGTTAAGGCCCAATAAACCACATAGCCTAAACCAGAAATTATAAAAAAGATTGTGAGATAAATAATTAGAGATTTTAGAGAAATCTTTTTATCAATTTTTTTCTTTTGTTCTTTACTTTCAGCGTGCTTAGCTTGAGCATGTTGTTCTAAAGCTTGTTTTGTTTCGAAAATCTTGCCGCATGTTTCACACTTAAACCCCGACATAAAAATTCATCCAATTATCTGGTTATAACACTTCCGGTGGTCAAATCTTTATAGCCACCATTCCTCCTCATCCAATCGGTGCTAGTAAACACAAACCAGCCATCAGCATGTTTTGTAAAAAGCTGTGTTGCTGTAGGGCTAGCAAAGAAAGTGTATTCTATCACATCAGGAGAAAGCAAAATTGTGGGTACTGCCGTTATATTATACTTACTTATCAAACTCTTTCCTTGATCGGATGAAATATCAAAATTACTTTCTTTTACAATAACTATGCCCATCCCGCTTAATATTGATTTGTGTATTGAAACATTATAGCATGTGGTGCAGGAATTGTCAATTAACAAAATTAACTCAACCAATCCTTTTATCGTATTAGTTTCCAAATCTCTATAGGGTGGAATTGTTGTATGTAAAGCATAAAAACCTTCTTTCAAAGTAGCATTCAATTGGCTCCAAAAGGATTGAATAGCTCTATATTCAGTTATGTCTTTAGACAAAATCATTGCAGGAATTCTTCTTATCGCAAATTTTTGCATTAAACTCTGGGCCTCACTAGAAGTATAATCTATATCCTTTTCATCAACAAATCTTACACCAATTGACCTGAATTGATTTATTACATTATCTAACTTGGCACATTTTTCACAAGAGCTATCTACTATTTTTGTAAGTTTTACCAAACCTTTTACAGAATCAGTGGATAAATCAAAATATGGCGCATCAGGCTCAATTATAACAAGACTACTATTCTTCATATCTCCATTTAACTGGCCCCAAAGGAGTTGCAGGTCTTGAGTTTTGTTTATTTCTCCTGTTACTACTATTGTTGGTAATTTTCTGATATTATATTTTTGAACCAATTGTTTGCCTTCAACAGATGAAAAAGATAAAGTTTTGTTTTCCTTAATCTTTACGTAAGCATCAGATATCCTTGAAAGTTCTGTGAAATAGTTTACACATTCAGTGCAATTGGGATTTTCAATAACAGTAACCATTATCTCAGCAGGCCTAAGCTTTTCATTTAAAGTAGATAAAATAAACTGAGTTGTAGCTACTCTTACAACAAGTATGGCTAATAAAACAATTAACAAAATATTAAGGAAAGAAATTTTTATTTTATGACGTTTTTTATTAGAAATTTTTCTAACCAAAAGCTTCCACTCCTTTCTTAAGAATTATTATCCATCTTACTATAAAGTTTAACATCCTCCAACTCCTGATATGCTGGAAGATGCTGCAGCTGCACCTGAAACTACTGGACCTGCAGAAGTTAAAGTGCTAACTGCAGTCATCATTGACATTAGTTGAATAGTTTGTACCGATACTAAAGCTAATATTGCTATTATTAGTAGTGTAGTCATATTCAATTCTAAATTCACTTCTTCACCTCCTTGTTTTTATTTTACAATAAGTATTTACGCCTTTTAAGGCAAAATAAAAAGAGACGAATAAAATTGTTATGGCTAATATTTTCGCCGGTAATAGAAAAGGTTTGAATATTGCCACGAACATACCATAAGTTACCCCTAAGGAATAAAGAACTAAAGGCACACAATTTTGGCATGTGGAAATGAAAAGAGAAGCAATAAAACCACCTAAAGCCGCACTCCCTTCTTGCTTTATACTTTTTTTCAACTCAACAAATTTATAGAAGGAAAGAATTATCGTTAAACTGGCTAAAACAGGAGCTAAAAAAACAAATAAAAAATTCAAAATTATATTGAAAATTCCTCCTTCAAAAAATTCAAAATGATTAATAAAAATTGTTGGTGTAAGATAAAGCAAACCCATATTTATTGAGAAAAATAAACCTATCGCGACAGAAAGAATTATTGTTGCAATTAAATATTTATTATCCCGAAGAACTAATTTCAGCCCTTCCATCATGCTAAGTCACATAAAGCTTTGTTTTGGGCGCAAATAGGATAAAACACAGGCTTCCATTGATCTATCTCTTCTTGTATTTGCTCTCTAGTTAAGCCATTTTTTAATCCCCATTTGATTAAGCCCGCATAAGCCACATGATGCCCGCATCTACAATCATTATTTTCATTTTCACTTGTTACCCTAAAACCACAACAAGGCAACCTGACATTAAAACCTGCAAAATCTTTCTTTTCAGAGTCACTTAAAGTAATAGTTCTATCATACTCTAAAAGTTTTTCATAACCTTCATTTGTTAAAGGAAGTTTGGTATATTTTCCGATAGTTGAAGTGTCTACCCCTATAGCCATTGATGTTATACTTGTACCAGAAAGCAAAAATAAAGTTTGAATAATTACAAATGCAAAAATAATAACGATGAAAATTTTTTTCGATAACGTCCAAGATTCCTTTTCATTA
>JAWADS010000006.1:0-25378 GCA_038998625.1 Candidatus Aenigmatarchaeota archaeon
TGCTCCATCTGAAATGCTAGCAGTTGTTACTATATTATTAGCTAAAGTTCCGTATATTGTTCCAGTAGCGTTTATATTACCTTTTATATCTAGAGTTTGATCGCTTGGCTCTAGTTCAAAAGGATTGCTGCTTGCAACTAATAATCTTCCTTGGACTTCTAGTTTTTCTGTTGGCGTGGCAGTACCTATACCAAGATTCCAGGTTAAGTCTTTAGGATAAATAAGAGAGCCAGTTAAATTCCATAATCCTGTCGCAGGCTCTGTGAAAGTTGTAATACAGTCTGTCCAAGCTCCTTGATAACATCTAAATCTTTTTAAGGTTGTATCAAAATAAATCGTACCGTTAACGGCTGAGGGTGTAGAAAGATCCCTAAGTCTAAGGCTACCTTGAACATCTAAAGTATGTCCAGGGTTTGTTATCCCGATGCCAACATTGCCTGTTGTTGAATTAACGAATAGAATATTACTAACATTAACGTTAAGAGGGTAACCTTCTCTAATAAAAGTCCAGGTTGTGGAATTATCCCAAGGACTTATTGCGCTTACCTGCCAAGAAGTTCTACAATCTGTTCCTATACATAAGCCAGTTAAGCCATAAACATAGCCTGTAGCATTAATATCTCCAACTACATCTAGTTTTTTAACTGGTGCAATCGTCCCGATGCCGACGTTGCCATCGCTTGCTCTAACATAAAACTGATTAGAATTAACAACAAAATTGCTATTACTAACGCTCACATCAACAATAGCAGCATTCCCTCCTATGCTTAGCCTATCTGCCCAACCTGACCCAGTACCAGATTTAAAAACATGTGCTGGATTGGTAGCATAGCCTGCAGGATAATAGTTTAAAGTTCCATATCCTTGAATGTATCCAACTTCTCCTAAATAACCGTTGTTCAAATTCACATTCAAAAGCTCTGAAGTTGAAGCAGGATCCAAGTAGAAAGCTGTATTATTTCTATCTACAAACTGTGTAGCCCGAATAGAACCAGCATTGAGATCTAAATATCCAGACCCTCCTTGAATATAAATACCTGAATTTCCATGATAGAACTCTGAAGCAGCAAGACCTTTGTAATTACTATTCGCCTTGTTCCTTATATGTAAGTAACCATCGTTCAATGGATTAGCACAAACATCATAACTGGAGTCACACCACATATCTCCATAAACTACTGCAGTAGCATTAATATCACCAACAACATCCAACTTTTTAACTGGTGAAGTCGTCCCGATGCCGACGTTGCCTGAAGGGGTAACAATTAGTCCAGAAGAAACATTTAAATAAGTAGAGTTTAACCAGCCACCGATAATAAGATTAGTGGAAATTCTTCCTGAGCCGGAAACATCCAGAGCATAAAGGGGGTTTACTAAGCCTATCCCCACATAGCTTACATTAGTTATATTTTTTAGAAACATATCTAAGTTTACATCTATTGGAGTAATTTCACTTAAAGGATGGGATTGGGTTTGAGCAAAAGCTATAGGAAAATTTAAGCTTAAAAATAAAGCAATTAATAAAGCAAATTTAAATTTCTTTCTTTCCCCTTTTTTTAGAAAATAGACTTTAGATCTTCCAACTTCTCTGTACTCAACGACACCAGCAAGTTTTAGACCATATACATACTTAGAAATAGTTTGCCTTTGTATACCTAAACTTCTGGCTATATCAGAAATCTTTAATCCTTCTGGTCTTTTTTCTAATAATCTTACTATTTCTTCTTCAATTCCATTAGGCGGCATGCCATCCTCTGCATAACAA
Organism: Candidatus Aenigmatarchaeota archaeon; assembly: GCA_038998625.1. Classification (GTDB taxonomy): domain Archaea; phylum Aenigmatarchaeota; class Aenigmatarchaeia; order CG10238-14; family SCSR01; genus JAWADS01. Next base: position 1,766 of record JAWADS010000006.1, read on the forward strand.
AGGTAAACTTACTAAGCGGTTGTCCAGACAGAGGCTTTAAGTAAGTCTACCTTCGTCTTCCTAAGTTATGCAAAGATGAACTAAGTTGCCCTTTGCATAACTTTGACTAACTAAGCCTAACAATGTTAACCAATGTCGAACTTTATGAAGCTATCTTTTTAAAAGAAATTTTGAATTGTTTATGGTTTTCTTAAAATGTTTATAAAAGATATTACAAACCAATCGACCTTTAAAAAGAAAATTTAAGTTTTGTTTTATCAGAAAAAAAGTTAATTTTTCAATATTTATTTACTGAAATCTGTCTCTTCACCGACTAATAATGATTTTTTAGAAAAAGAAAAGGTTTCAAAACTAGTAATTTTTTAATTTTTCTTCAAAATTTTCTACGTCGATATCTTCGACTCCTTTTCGACTTGAAAAATAAGTATTTTTAAAGAAAAATTCAAATTATTTATATGGAAATTTTCAGAAAAAACAAAGAAAATTATGCTATGATTTCTCCAAATCCTAACTTCGCTATAGAGCTACCTAAAGAAGCAGTTTTGATGGGAGCAAATTTAGAAGTGCTGAGAGAAATAAAGCAAAAAATGGAGGAAATTAACCTTAGGCTTAGTCAAATAGAAAAAAAATTAGATGAAAAATTACCAGAAAAGGCTTTATCTGAAAACACCTTTAGGCAAGAGATAATAGATGGAGAAGAAGTTATTGATAAAATAATTTCTGAAATTAAATTCATAACCAGGCCTTTAATAGCTTCTAGGCAACAACTAACAATAGTTGAGCAAAAGAAAATAGAAAAAATTGTCTCCTTTTTGCAAGAATATGGAAAGTTATCTTCTTCTCAGCTAGCGCAACTAATGAATCTCTCTAGAACAAGATGTAATGAATACTTCAAAAAAATGGAAGATTTGGGGCTAGTAGAAGGAATAGAAATAGGAAAAGAAAAGTACTACAGATTAAAAAACTGATTACTAAAACTGATATTTAAAGATTTAGAACCACTTTTGGTGGTAGTCTTTCCTTTTGGTCAAATCAAAGAAAGTATTTTTAGCTCTGTATGCCACTTAAGCCCATAGAAAATAAAACTACTAACGAAGCTATTGTATAATAATTCAGAATAATGGAAGTGAAGAAATAACTTTCCAAAAAATACTAATCCATGGTTTTGATTCCACTTACAAAAAATTAGCTACCCTAAAAAATTTTCTAACTTGAGAAATTCAAAAGCCACTTCCAAAGGGGAATGCACTTAATTGCCCTATTGTTTATTTTTAATTCATCTTCATAATCCCAAGTTATTATTAACAAATTTTTGCATTTTAATAGCTCACTAGCCTTTAATAAAGCTTTATTTCTCTTTTCTCAATTTCATCCTTACTAGAAGCATATGTTAGTTGGATTAATTGCTTAATTTTCAATCCTTCTTTTATAACAAAATCAACTTCATTTTGTTGATAATCTTTGAAATAAAAAATCTCTTGCAAGGGAATAATGTTTGTTTTTCTCAATAACTCAAGAAAAACAGTATTTTCCAATCTTTTTTCCACATCCCTATCCATGCTTAACACTGATACTAAACCCAAATCACAAACATAAATCTTTCTTCCTAAAGATTTTCTCTCATAAACGCTCTTGCTGAATTTTTCTACAAAAAATACACCCAAGCTTTCTGGCAATTTTTCTGCATAATCGTACACAACATTCTTCACATTCTTTCCTACTTTTGAAGAAACAAAATTCGATATTTTGTTTAAGCTTACTTCTTTTGAAAAGTTTTGCAAAATGAATTCGAAAAGCAATTTCGCGACATAAGTGTTTATTATCTCAAATCTTTCTATGAAATCTTTTTGAAAAATTGTATCAAAGTATTCCTTAAGAATTTTTTCCTTTTTATCCTGATAAATTAATATCTCGGGATAGCTACCCCATTCTAGGAATTCTTCTAAGAGTTTAATTATCTTAACCTTTTCAGAAATTGAGAAGAGTTTTTTCCTTTCTACATTTTTAAACTCAAGATACTCCCTGAAGCTAAGAGGTAATAAAAAATAAGTTATGCTTCTCCCTCTCAACTGGGTTGTAATTTCCTTACTCAACAATTTTGAGGAAGAACCCGAAATCATCAAATAATATCCGCTATCAAGTAAGCTTCTGACCAAACTTTCCCAATTGTTCAGGTTTTGTATTTCATCAATAATTACTTTTTCAACTCTAGTCTTGAAATATTCTTCAAAAATCGATATTATCTCAAAAAATTCCTTGTGTGTGATTTCTCTGAAAGCCGAATGTTCTAAATCAATGTAAATGGTATTTTTATTGTTTCTTAAAATGTTGAGTAAAAAATAAGTTTTACCAGATCTTCTTGGCCCAACTATTGCTATAGCTTTACTTTTAAGAAAATCAATTTTCAATTCTCTTTCAAAAATCCTTTCTGTTTTAATTCTTTCCATAAGTCTACCGAAGTACTGAAGCACGAAATCTTTTTCAAACATATCATATATTAAGGAAAGATTATTCCGATATATGCTACAGAACCTTCATCAAAATGTCATATTGCAGAAAGAAATTTGATTTAAAATTTATTGTGAATATTGCTTGACTTCAATGTTAAACATTTTAAGGAATTTCTTCACTTCTTCTGAATATTCCATCGGTTTTTTTAAATTAATTGTAGCTCTTTTAGCACCAATATCGAGCATTATTGAAACTGCCTCCAAAACATTTTCTAGTTTTAGAGGCGAATCGTATACAAGTTCTAAATGCTCACCTTTATATGAATGTATTTCATGCTCTAAGCCTGATTGACCTTTAATTTTGACCATGAAGATATTTTGGCAATAAAAGATTTAAAGCTTTGTAAATGAAAATAGGTAAAAAATATTCTTTTTAGATGGAAAAATTTGCAAAAAACTTTAAACCATCAAAAGTTCATATTGAACCTTTTAATTTCTCTTAAAATTTTTTGGGCTGTTAAAAAATTAGTGAGAGAAATTTTTTATATAAAAGTATTAAAATAACTCAGAAGATATTTCTAGGCATAACTTACTTAAAATAATTTGATAATTTTAAAAGATAAACTGCTGACTGTTCTTTTTTTATTCTCAACTATAATTTTAAAAAAATTAAAAAGCTGGACCTCTTGCCTATATGCTTTTTTAATATCTTGCAAGAGGTGGACCGCCCAGTGGAGCGTAGCGAACGAAGCGAGCAAGGCGAGCGAAGTGAGCGACCAATAAAAAGATATTTAAAAATATGAAAAATGACTTTATAATTATGTTAGAGAAAATCAAAAAGATTTTAGAAAAAGAGAGAAAAATAATTTTTGCTTACTTATTCGGATCTTTTTTAAAATATCCTAAATATTCTCAAGATTTAGATATAGGAATTTTTGTAAAAGGGAAAGTAAAATTAAACTATGAACTTGAGCTAGCTTTAAAAATTGAAAAAGTAGTTAATAAATCCGTTGATGTAATTATACTTAATGATAAACCTTTAATAGTGGTTTCTGAAGTTTTAAGAAATGGCAAATTAATTTTTTCCAAAGATGATAAACTTAGGGTCAAGTTTGAAACAAGCATGCTGAGAGATATTTTATACTTCAATGAATTAATGAAAGAATATGATAAAAAAAGATTTGAGAGATATGGAATTAGATAAAAAAACTATTCAACTAAGAATAGATATCATAGAGAGAAATCTAAAAGAAATAGAGAAAATATCAAAAGAAATTAAAAAAATGAGCTACAGAGATGAGTTGGCATTAAAGCATGCTTTATTAGAATGTATTGAAGCGTGTGTTGATATATCAAATCATATAATTTCTGTTAAAGGATTCAGACGTCCAACTGACTATAGTGATGTGTTTGTTGTATTGGAAGAAAATAAAATTATAGACAAAGATTTTTCTAAACATTTACAAGAGATGGCAAAATTTAGAAATGTACTAGTTCACAGATATGCATTGGTAAATAGAGGCAGACTTCTTAAAATAATTAAAGAAGATGTGAAAGACATAAAAGAATTTATTAAGATTATATTAAAACTTTTGAAGTGAACTTTTAGATTAAGCAATTTTAAAAAAGCTGGACCTCTTGCCTATATGCTTTTTTTATATCTTGCAAGAGGTGGACCGCCCAGTGGAGCGTAGCGAACGAAGCGAGCAAGGCGAGCGAAGTGAGCGACCAATAAAGATTTATAAACCAAAATAAAAAAACTGATAAATAGCTATGCCAGAAATTGAAATTTGGGCTGAAAAGTATAGGCCTAAAAGATTAAGTGAAGTAATAAATCAAAAACATGTAGTAGAAAGAGTTAAAGCTTTTGTTAAAGAAAAAAATATACCTCATATGCTTTTTGCTGGCCCAGCAGGCACCGGAAAAACTACTATTAGTTTGGCTATAGCTCGTGAAATCTACGGAGAAAATTGGAGACAAAATGTTTTAGAAACTAATGCAAGTGATGAGAGAAAATTAGAAGTTGTGAGAAGCAAAATTAAAGAATTCGCTAGAACTAAGGCAATAGGTGATGTCCCTTTTAAAATTTTAATTTTAGATGAAGCAGATAATATGACTACGGATTCCCAACAAGCTTTAAGAAGAATGATGGAAACTTATTCTAGCACTGCAAGATTTATTTTAATTGGGAACTATTCAAGCAAAATTATCGAACCCGTACAAAGTAGATGTGTCGTTTTTCGCTTTAGGGCCTTATCTGAAGCGGATGTAAGGAAGTTTATTGAAAGAATTGCTGATGGAGAAAAATTAAAGTTAAGCGAAGATGCAATAAAAGCTGTTATAGAAATTTCAGAAGGAGATTTAAGAAAAGTAGCTAATTTGTTACAAGCGGCTGCTTCTTTAGACGGAAAAATAACTGAAGAAACTATTTATGAAGTTGCTAGTAGAGCTAGACCTAATGATGTGAAAGAAATGTTAGGATTAGCATTAAAAGGAAGGTTTGAAGAGGCTAGGAGAAAATTACAAGAGATGTTATTAAAACAAGGTTTAGCTGGTAGTGACATAATTTCTGAGATTCATAAGCAAATTTATTCTTTGCCCTTAACTGAAGAGCAAAAAGTTAAGTTAATAGAAAGGTGTGGTGAAATAGAATTTAGGATTGCTGAAGGTGGAAATGATTTAATTCAGTTAGAAGCCCTCCTTGCAACTTTTCTACTTTTTTCTAAGCAATATAAATAGTTTATAATAGAATTTGTGATTTATGTGGACGCAAAAATATAAACCAAAAAGTTTGAAGGAATTTGTAAATCAAAAAGAAGCAGTGGAAAAATTTTTAAAATGGGTGAGGAAGAAAAAAAGAGATAAGGTTTTGTTATTTTTCGGCCCACCTGGCACTGGAAAAACAGCCTTAGTGGAAGCTTATGCCAATGAAAATAATTTGGATCTAATTGAACTTAACGCTAGCGATTATAGAAATGCTGCTCAGATAAGGGGAATTATTGGAAGTTCTGCTGCCCAAGCTTCTTTATTTAAAAAAGGGAAAATTTTTTTGATTGATGAGATAGATGGTTTGTCTGGAGTAGAAGATAGAGGTGGAGTTGGCGAGATAATAAAAATTATAAAAGAATCTATTCATCCAATAATTTTAACAGCTAATAATCCTTACGATCCTAAATTGAAGAATTTAAAGCAATTCTGTGAGCTTGTGGAATTTAAAAAAATTCATGTTTTGGATATAGAGAAAAGATTGAAAGGAATTTGTGAAAAGGAAAAAATAGAAACAGATAAAGATGTTTTGAGGGAAATAGCGAGAAAAAGTAATGGAGACTTAAGATCTGCGATAAATGATTTAGAAATGATAGCCCGTGGAAAAAATAAAATTGGTGTAGAAGATTTAGATGCCATTGGTTATAGGGAAAAGGAAACTAGCATTTTTGATGCTTTAAAAATAATTTTTAAAACTCAAATAGCCCTTTCTGCGAAATTAGCTATAAATAATGTTGATAAAGATCCAGAAGAAATTTTTTGGTGGATTGAAAATAATATCACAAAAGAATTCGAAAAACCAGAAGAGATAGCTAAAGCTTTTGAAATGCTGAGCAAAGCAGATTTATTCAGGCAATGGATTATATCAAGGCAATACTGGAAGTTTAAAGCTTATATGGTTGATTTAATGACCGCTGGCATAGCAACTGCAAAAAAAGAAATGTATAGAAAATTTACTTACTATCAATATCCAGACAACTTAATAATTTTAGGCTCATCTAAAACAGAAAGAAAAGATATTCAAGAAATTTTAAAAGTTTTATCTGAAAAGTTGCATTGCTCTACAAAAAAATTAAAATTGCATTTGCCTTATTTAAAAGTAATTTTGAAAAAAAGTAAAAACAAGAAAGAAATTATTGAAAGTTTAGGCTTAACTGAAGAACAAATTAATAAACTTTAATTAAAAAGTTAAATAGATTCTTCCGGTCCTATAGAAACTGTTGGCTCTATTAAGGCATATTTGACACCAAACCAAGTTATATTTATATTGTCAAGGCCTATACCATCAGTAGTAATTGGATAATTATCATATTGTTGCCACAGAATCCGTAGATTTTTTATGCCCCCACATAAATTATATGTGTTGTTCAAATCACTATATTGAGTGTATGTTGATGTTAAGAACAAATCCCTTCTCTTATACCATGTACTACCATCACAACTTATTGCCAAACAATCTCCATTAGTATTGCCTGTCCAAGAGCTCGGGCAGTTATGATTTTCATCAGCCCATTCCTTTCCATAATAAGTTATACTTACATTATATGCCTTTAAAGTAAAGTTGGTCGTTAATTTGTTTAAGCTATAAGTTGTATCGCCAGTAGTATCGTCCATTGTTAAATGATAAAAGCCTACAAAGGGTCCATTAGCTGAAGTGACTTGTATTCTTCCTTGGTTAGTTGAAACTCTCGTCCAATTAGAAGTTAAACTACCTGACTCAAAACCATCAAAGAAAATATTATAGACAAAAGTTAAATCTAGATTGCTAGCTGAAGTTGCAGCAGGATTTCCATAATAAACATAAATTGTTTTAGTTGAGCTTGCTGGAATAGAAGGAACTTTTACCCAAAGCTTAGTAGAGGCAGAATTGCAACCAGATTCTAACCAATAATTTAATAAAGTTGTTCCATCGCTATCTGTAAATCTAATATCTCCACAATCTGAACGCATTTTTCCTGCAGAAATTAAGCTGGCAGTATCTAAATTAACTAAAACTTGATAATCTGTTAAAGCCGAGCCAGAATTGGAAATTGTTATAAGTCTTCTAAATCTAAATCCTGAAAGCCAATTGGAAGGTAAGCCAGTAATAGGCACAAAACTGCTTATCGTCATTTTTTCTGACGCTAAAGTTATATTAAGTTCAACATTTTGACAATTTCTTATAGAATAGGTAAAATTCAATAAAAATCCTTTTTCCGAGGTAAGGCTTTCTACAAAATTTTTATATTCATCTAAATTTAATTGTAACAAACTACACTCTTTTGTAGTATTGATGATTTCTCTAGCTTTTTCTATAATATTGTTAAAAATAAAAGGTTCTTCTAATAGAACTACAGAAGAAGTATCAATTATTTTTGTCGGTTCTATCCAACGACTTATTAAATACATAATGCTAGTAATGATGAAGGCTGATAGAATAAAAAATTGAGCTTTTTGAAACTTTGATTTTTTAAATTTTTTATATCTGTATTTTAACGAATTGCGCATGAGGAATTCCATCAATAACAATAACGTTTTCTTTTGTAATAAAACCTTTCTTCTCTGCTAGCTCGACTATCTTTTTACCAAATAAGTTAGCTATTGTTGCTTTGTTTAAAATTTTTACAACCAAATTTTCATCCACTAGCTGACCACCATAGAAATTTCTGTTGATTTTTATTTCCAAATTTTTGAAATGAAGTTTTTTATCTAAAATTTCTTCATCACAAACAGCAACAACTAAATCAAATCTTGTTCTAAAGGCTTTTATCCAAAACATATCATCGCTTATATCTTTGACCTTACTGGTGATCTAGCACCGCAGGCCTCGCACTTTAAAAACATTAATCTATCTTCCTTTATCAACTTTGTATCCGGTTCTCCACAAACTTTGCAATAAACAAATTCTTTTACATAACTTTCTATCTTCTTTTGTAAAATATCCTTGGAAAATTTTCCTTGTAAGATTAAAAAATTTCCTTGAATATTTCCTGGAACGGCTAACTCTTTTAATAAATATTTTGAAAGATGGTTTTGCTCTCTCCTAAGAACTTGGGCAATTTCACTAAAATTCCTTATTATAGTTCTATTTCCTTGGGTATCGCTAATAACTTTTGGTATTTGAAACCTTTCAGCTACTGGAATCTTTTTTGGAAATTTTTTCATAGCATTTTCCAAAAGTTCTTCATAATTCAGGGTCATGCTAACCTCCTCAATTTTCCTGGTAAAGGCTCATATAGTTCGCCTATAGTCAATAATTCATCAATAGCTTTCTCTATCACATTTTCTGGAAGATTCAAAACCTCAAAAAGCTTCCCTATTTCCACTCCATCCCCTTTATCTAATTCTTTTATTATTTCTAAGATTTTAGGTTTATAGTCTGTTTCTAAATTTTTAGTTTGTAAAATAAATTGAGTTATTTCTGGATCTAAGTTATATTTCTCCTTTGCATATGCTAAAAGCTCTTCCATACTAACCTGCTCCGATAATTTTTTTATTTCTTCTACCATCACTCTCTTAGGATATATTCTTTGTAGCAATTCAACTTTTCTTAAAAGCTCATAATTTGGATCTTCCAGCTTTCTAACAATTTCAGCATTAATGTAAATTTCATCATTAAACTCCTTTACCTTACCTATTACTAATACTAAATCACCTTTTTCGATTTCAGAAAATAACTTTACATTATCCTTAAAAGCTTTAACTCGAATAGAACCACTTCCATCATCTAAAGTAATGGTAGCATAGTCTTCATTCAAATTTATAAATTTATCAATTACTGTAGCTAGAACATTCACTCTAGAAATCCTTTCACCGAAAGATGTTATTAAATAACTAGGTTGAAGATTTTCTCTATCTCCTTTAAAAAATCTTCCATTAACAATATCATGAATTCTCACTTTTATAGCAGGCAACCTTTTGGCCGACATTACAAACTACTCATTAAATTTTTTGTAAAAATCCGGGTTTAGGGGCAATAAGCATTCCTTCACTCAACATTTTTCTAATAATTTCATCTGGATTTTCTATAGCTTGCTCCCTTGCCCTCCTTAAAACTTCATCAAAAGGTATTTCTTTACCTAACTCTTCTGTGAGCTTATCGATAATATCCATTACCATCCTAATTCTACTTCTTTGGGCTGCCGTTATTCTTCTACCCTCAGCTCTATCTATATCCAACTGCCCTGTAGCAGGCTCAAAACCAAATTCCCTTAAAGATGCTTTCATTAGTCTTATGGCTCGCATAGCATCTTCTATTAAAACTTCATTTCTTAACTGAACTTTTGCTGAAGCCTCGGCTAATCTTATAAGGGCTTCATATTGTCTGGGTGTTATTGCTATAGCTGATTCTTCTCCTGATTTACTTCTCAAATCAAGATAAAAGTTTTTTATGGCTTCAGCGGCTTCCCTTGTAAGTTTTGGATGAACTTTTTTTCTGGCGTAAGAGACATATTTCTTTAACAATTCATGGTCAATAATTGGCTTAGCTTCTTCACCTTCAAAATGTCTAACCTTTAAAATATGATCTGCAATTTTTTCATCTATCTCAGGATTTGGAATATCACGAATGGCAAATTTCAAATCAAACCTTGCTAAAATAGTTTCTGGTATGTCAATTTGCTCTTTTATTGGAATGTAAGGATCAAACCTTCCTAACTTTGGATTTCCTCCTCCTAAAATAGCTGTTTGTGCAGGTAAGGTTGCTACTATATTAGCTTTAGCTATGCTTATTGTTTGCTGCTCCATCGCTTCGTGCATAGCTGTTAAATCTGTTTTTTCAATCTTTTCAAACTCATCAATAGCACAAAGACTTTTGTTACAAAGAACCAATGCCCCCGCTTCTAAAACCCAGCCACCCAAAAATTCTTCATCCCTGACTACTGTAGCAGTAAGGCCAGCGCCTGTTACACCTTTACCTGAAACATAACGACCACGAGGGATTAAAGTAGAAACAACTTTCATTAAAGCGCTTTTGGCCGTCGAAGGATCTCCAATTAATAATGTGTGAATATCACCCCTCACCCTTGTTCCATCAGGTAAAATTTTTGGTTCCCCACCAAATAATTGTAAAAGTATAGCTTCTTTTACCTCTTCCATTCCATATATAGCTGGGGCTATGGAATTTACAAATTTTACGTAAATTTCTGGATCTTTTGATAATTCAATTATTTTTGCCTCATCTTCTGGAGTGATTTCAAGTTCTTCCCATTCAGTTTCCACTGCCTCTACATGATTTGCTTCCAAATAAATTTCCATTTGCCTTGACCTCGTACCTTTCAGCCTTCTGGGCAATTCTTTTAATATTCCAACCACTTTTATTCTATTTCCTGGGTCAGTTTTATTTTGCATTCTTGGAGAAGTCAAATCTTTCTTTAAATAGACCATTATTTCAGAAGGTCTTTCTCCTGATGTAATTTCAAAAGGCTCTTCTATAACAATCCATCTAGCATCATAGAGCTTTTGACCTACCAGCTTGAAACCTTTTTTATTTTTACAAGAATCGCATACCACAGGACCACTTATTGTTCTTTCAGTTTGTATAACTGTTATTTGATTGTCACATTCAGGGCATTGGAAAATGGCTTCCGCAACCTCTGGTCTTACTTCACTAGCCCTCTTTACAATACCTTCCACTACAATCATTTTCTTTATATGCTCAGCTCGAAGATTTCGTATCCTTATATGATTACTTTCCGGCAAATTGTAGAATCTAAGGGTAAGTTCAGCCTCTCCTAAACCTAAATCTAATTGTTCCACTGCCTCTCCTGCATAACTTATAACTTCGTCTGGATTTTCTAACAAATAGTTTGCCAGCTCTACATCAAATCTATCCAAAAGAGAAAAATCAATGGCTATAGATTGTTTTCCCTCACTTATGGCTTGCATTAATTCTTGCTTGTAAAACTCATTCAAAAATTCTAAGAACTTTTCTATTATTACTTCTCTATCCATTCTATTTCTTTAAATGTCTGAAGACTCTTTTATACTTTTCTCTCAAATGTATGAAAATTCAGAAAAAGTAATGAAATTTCATTTTTGTTTAACGAAAGCATTAATGGATTTGAGCTTTTTATGCAATTTTTCCATCGCTACATTTACATCCTTAACACTTCTTGCTCCGGTGCAAACTACCTTCCCTGAACCAAAAAGCAAAAAGGCTACTTTTGGGTCCTCCATTCTTAGCACTAATCCTGGAAATTGCTCAGGCTCATACTCAGAATTTTCCATATTAAAAGCAATGGTATCTAAATTTAAACCTGTTTCGAGTTTTGCTGAAGCCACAATATTTTCAATTTGTATTTTAAAATCTTTTGGTACTCTAGTACCTGTTTTTCTAATGACCTGCACGACTTTTCTAAAAACTTCATTGACATCTCCTAAGCTTCTCGCCCCAGTACAAACAATTTTTCCTGAGCCAAAAATTAGTGCTGCAGCCCTAGGTTTGTTCATTCTATAAACTAAACCAGGGAATTGTTCTGGTTCATATTCCATACCTTCAAGTTTTGAAACAATTTTTTCTAATGGCACATCTACGCCAAGAGAAGCAGATGCAACAATATTTTCAATCCTTATATTATAAGCCCCTGCCATCCTACCACTTTCCTTTTATATTTGTTTCGTAAAATATTTAAATATCATTTTTCAATTATTGCGTCAACTTTAAATATACAATTCTACTTCTTGTAAAAAAGAGTTCAATTTCCATAAAGGTACAAAAAGGGTATTATTTACCTTTATCAAATCTTCTTCAAAAAGCGTGATTATTAAAGGTATTATTTTGATCTTTTTAATTTTTAGAATATTTCTTGCTATAGGATTTCGAGTTAAAAATTTTTTAAATTGCAAAATTCTTTCTTCTTGTAGTTTCGCGGCCCTCTTTAATCCAGATTTTTTATATCTTCCTTTTTTCCACCTCTTGCAATCTATGCAAAAAATTAAATCAAATCTTTTAGCAAAAATATCTATCTCATACCTCCTTTTGGTTTTAAATCTCAAATTTTCCCTTACTTCAAACCCATTATATCTAAAAATTTCTGCTACGAATTTTTCGAAATCTTCCCAGTTATATCTTTCAAGAGCATCCTCTAAACTTTCTTTTTCTAGTTGTTGTTTTATTTTTTCTAAATCCAACATAATATTGATGGGTTTGGCCTATGCTGCATTGCACAGCTTAGTTCATTTAGCTACTCCTTTTTTAATAGCTTTTATCTTTAATCTTAATTTTGAAAATTTTCTTATCGTTTTTTTCGCTAATTTTTTAATAGACTTAGATCACTTATACTATTTTAAAAAATATGGTTTAAAACATTGGATCGATACTATACTAAAATTTTCTGAAGCTAAAAAATACCCTCTGCATAATCTTTATTTATTAATGGCATGCTTTATAGGAAGCCTTCTTTTGTTTTTTACACAATATTTTAAAATTGGTTTAGTTTTCTTAAGTATTTTTTTACATATGTTATGGGATTTATTTGAAGATATAGTAATATTTAAAATGGGGATAAAACATTGGTTAATTTAATTGAAGGGATTTATTGAGATTAAAATTCCAAAAAAGGGGTGATGGCATTTTAATTTGCGGGATCGATGAGGCGGGGAGAAAACAATGAGTAAATTTAAACTTATTGTTTCCCTAAAGGTGCCATCATCGGTCCGATGGTTATAGCTGGAGTGGCAATTAATAAAAAAGATGAGAAAAAGTTAGTAAAAATTGGAGTAAGAGATTCAAAAGAGCTTTCAGAAGAAAAAAGAGAAGAGTTAGCTGAAAAAATAGAAAAAATTGCTAAAGATATTTTAGTTCTTAGAGTACAACCCTGCAAGATAGATACCCTTAGAGCAAAAGGAATAAATTTAGATAAAATAGAAGCAATGAAGATGGCAGAAATAATAGAAATGATTGATGTAGATAAAATATATGTGGATTCTTTAGAGCAAAATTCTACAAGATTTAAAGATCTAATAAAAAGTTTTCTTAAGACGAAATTAAATGTAGAGTTAATAGTGGAAAATTATTTAGATGAAAGTGTGCCAGTGGTTTCAGCAGCCAGTATAATTGCAAAAGTTGAGAGGGATAAAGTTATAGAAGAATTAAAAAGAAAAATTAACTATGATTTTGGTGTAGGCTATCCACATGACGAAAGAACTATAGAATTTCTAAAAAAAATTATAAAGGAATCTAGTAAAAGAATTACCGGCTTATATAAGAAAAAGTTGGATCACAACTCAGTTTTTGCAAAAAGATTCGTGGCAAAAAAAATTAAAAGATTTTTTCAATAAAAAGTTTTAGGTAGAAATATGAATATAGAAAAGATTGTTACAATAATTTTTTCTTCATTGGGTTTTTTCTCTGGTTTCTTATCTTATTATTTTACTGATTTTACCTTTTCTATTTCCCTACCCCTTTTAATTTATTTTATTGTTCAGTTTATTGTTACGAGAATTTATAAACATAAAAAAGTTAGAAATGTCATTTATACTGGCTTCATGGCATTTGTTTTGATATGGCTTGTAACTTGGATATTTTTGTTTAATTTAAAAATTTAGTTGCAAAATTATAATTAGATTTTTATGTTAAAGAGAACCCATTATACCAATGAAATAAGAAAAGTTGTAGGTAAAGAAGTTATTCTTGCAGGCTGGGTTCATGACATCAGGCTTAAGGGGGGAATAAATTTTCTTCTCCTACGGGATAAAGAAGGGATTGCTCAAATAGTTATAGAGAAGAGTAAATCAAATGAAGAAATCTTAAAAACAATTAAAGACTTACATCAAGAAGATGTTATTTTGGTAAGGGGAAGGGTAGTAAAAAGCAAAATAGCTAAGGCAGGAATAGAAGTTATACCAAAAGAAATTAAAGTAATTAATAAATCTGAAGCCCCTTTACCTTTAGACCCTAGAGGTGTTACTCCAGCCCACCTCGACACAAAATTAGATTGGAGGTTCTTATACTTTAGAACAGAGGAAGCTAAAAATATTTTTAGAATACAGACTGAAATCCTTCACTCCTTCAGAAAATTTTTCCTTGATAGAGGATATATCGAAATACAGCCCCCTATAATAATTCCCTCGGCCAGCGAAGGTGGGGCAGAACTATTTCCCCTTAAATATTTTGAAAAAAATGTTTTCCTGGCTCAATCTCCTCAACTATATAAACAAATGTGCGCCGTTGCCTTTGAAAAAGTTTTCATGACTGTGCCTGTTTTCCGTGCAGAAAAATTTGATCAACCTACCCATTTAAATGAAATTAGACAGTTAGATATAGAACAAGCCTTTGCTGATGATGAAGATGTGATGAAAGTTTTGGAAGAATGTTTTGTTTTTATTTTAAAACAAGTTAAGAAAAATTGTAAAAATGAATTGAAATTTTTGAAAACCGAATTAAGCATACCTAAGCTTCCTTTAAAAAGAGTCACCTATACTGAAGTTATTGAAAAATTAAAGAAGTATGGAGAAAAAATAGAGTGGGGCCAAGACTTTTCAAAAACTCAAGAAAAATTAATTTCAAAAATATTCGGTGACTCAATTTTTATAAAAGATTGGCCGACAGAATTGAAACCTTTTTACGCCATGCCTTATGAAAACAACCCAAAAATTTGCAAGGCCTTCGACCTAATTTATCGTGGCTTAGAATTAGCTTCTGGGACCCAAAGAATTCATATTCCTGAATTGTTGATTAAACAACTAAAAGAAAAAAATCTTGATCCAAAAGATTTCAAATTCTATATTGATGTTTTTCGCTATGGTGCGCCACCTCACGCAGGCTGGTCTTTCGGATTAGAAAGATTGACTATGAAAATTGTGGGTAAAGATAACATAAAAGAAGTTACTATGTTTCCCAGAACTAGGGAAAGGGTTTCGCCATAAATTTTAAATATATTTTTAAAAATATATTTTAAAAAATATATTTTTCGTTATAGCATAAAGCTTAAAAACCTTGAATTTTAACATCCAATCAGTGATTTAACATGGCAAGAAAAAAGAAAAAAGCTGCTGAAGAAGAGACAGAAATGTGAATTTTAAAATATTTTAGCTAAATTTTGAACTTTTTCTTTTATTTTTTAATAAAATCTTGCTAGCATATATATGGGAGCATTCCTTTTCCTTAAGAACAAAAAATTTGCAATCACATAACCATTTACCTTGGATTTTATCATAAACCACCATATGCTCTTCTGTTTCACCTTTTACTGTAAAATGAGTTCTTTTTTCAGTTTCTATGTCGATATTAACTTTATTTCCTCGAAGCAATTTCATAGCCTTTTTATGAATAGATTTAGATATTTTTTCCATAATCAATTAATTGGTAGATATGAAATTAACGATTTTGTTAATAATGATAAACATATCTATTTTTCTATACTCACTACAAAATTTGAATGGTTTCGTCTCTAATTACGGATTTAGCATTAATAAAATAGAGCAAAAACAATATTATGTGCTAATTACTTCCATGTTTTTTCATGGAAGTGAGGCCCATTTAGCTTATAATATGTTGGCATTATTTTTCCTTGGAATAGTGGTGGAAAAAAACATAAAGTATTGGAAATATTTGCTAGTTTACCTTTTTTCAGGAATTTTAGGAGATTTATCTTTATATTTACCATTTTTTGGTTACTCAAAAGATACTATTGCAATAGGAGCTTCAGCTGCTATTTCAGGTTTAGTTGGCCTAGGCTCATTTTTGTTTCCAACTAAAGTTGTCATTTTTCCCACACCATTTCCCATACCTTTTATGCTTGCTGGAGCAATTTATCTCCTAATCAATTTTTCCAATCTTTTTAATCCAGCAAATATTGCATATTCCGCCCACATTTTTGGTTTGCTAGGCGGTATGCTCTTTGGATTAATTTGGAGTAAAGATAAAAAGAAGAAAATATCTGTTTTTATCTTATTACTTTTGTTAATAACTGGGTTGCCTTTATTCATTGGATATTTTTTCTAAAGATAAGGAATTTAAAACTTAATGCGAAAGTTTTTTAAAGTTTAGCATTTACTATTTAAGTGGTATGTCTCAACAAGATGGCCGGGCAAAAGAAAAATATTTAAAAGATTTAAAAGCGTTAGGACAAAAGATCTGGGATAGGAGAGAGTTTGTAGGACTAATATCAGGATTTGCATTTGGTACATTAGCTGCAACACTATTTCCAAAGACTGAAAAAATCGAAAAGATTGAAAAAGTCCCTTATATTCTAACACAAACTTTAACTAAAACTGAAACAGAAACAAAAGAGGTAACAAGAGAGATAGGAAAAACAACAAAGGTTTATGAAACCACAACAATTACTAAACCTACAACTCTTACTCACTCTACAACAACCTCTGTAACAACAACTCAAACTATTACCTCAACGATCACTGAGTTATATGGTAAATCAAAAGGAGGATTAGCAGATATAGCCCCACTTATTGGAGATGGTAGAAGAAATATAGAAGAGCTTTATGTTTTTCCGCGAGTTCCTTATGGTGGATATACATATTTCATAGATGATTCAGTAGCAACTTTTAGAAATCGACAAATGAAAAGATTTATACAAAGTAGAGATATACACTTTCCATTCGATTATGCTAGAGGATATATAAAAATAGAAAGAAAAAATAGAACAAATCCAAGGTTAGAAGATTTGCTTCTCAATTTAAGTTTTTGGAATATAAGTGATGAAAGAAAACCTGTTTATTTGGAAATTGAAAGGGAAGAACCATTACCCTTTGCCCTTCAAGATATGTTAGATGTTGGTGAGAAGGTCAAAGTATTTTATTCATTAAATGGTAGAGATTATAATTTTCTTGGAGAGATAGAAGGTGTATAATAATGAAAAAATTTTTATTTTTAGTTTTATTACCATTTTTTCTTTTTTTACCAAAATTAGCACAGGCAGCTATTTGTGATGTAATCATTTTTGATATTGAACATACAAGCGAATTGAAAGAAGGTTCGCCTGTTAATGTTTATGTAGAAGTTTTTAATAGCGGGGATTTAGGAGGCAATGTTCACATTACCTTTGAGGGTTTGGATGATAATGTGTATTCAAAAGATGAATATTTTAATCCTGGAGATATCAAAAGAATTTATTTCAACAACATAGTTCCTAATAGACATGGTTATGTTGAAGTTAAAGCAACAGCAACTATAAACTGCGCGCCGCCTGCAGACGATCAAAGAATAGAAGTATGGTATGTCTTACCAGCAGAATTTGATTTTTCAATTTTCCTTTCTCCTTCTTCCGGAACCACGACCCAAGGAGGAAGTGTAACTTCTACTGTAACAGCAACTTTAACTTCCGGCTCTACACAATCAGTAAGCTTTTCATGCACAAATTTGCCTAGCGGAGCATCATGTTCATTTTCTCCGCCTAGTTGCAATCCAACATGCTCATCTACTTTAACCATTACCACATCTTCTAACACACCTCCCGGAACATATTCTATAACTGTTAAGGGTACAAGAGAGAGCAAAACAAGATTTGCTACATTTACCTTAACTATCACAAGTGCAACATATTCTGCCACTTTCTGTCAATCTGGTATACCTTCTAGTGTAATTTGGGGGGTAGAAGTTAATAATGTGTTATATACTACTTCAACTTCTTGTTTAACAATTTCTGGATTATCTGGAACCGTTTCTTATAATTATCAATCTCCGGTTCAAGGATCTCAAGGAATAAGATATGTTTGCACCTCTGGGTGTTCAGGATCAATTTCTTCATCCACGACAAGAACTGCATATTACAAAACTCAATATCAGCTAACAATGAGAGTAAATCCTTCTAATAGTGGAACAACAAATCCAAGTGTTGGGAGCCATTGGTATGATGCTAACTCTATAGTTACTATATCAGCTTCTCCCAATCCAGGCTATCAATTTTCTTCTTGGTCAGGCTCCGGAACAGGAAGTTATTCTGGCTCAGCAAATCCTACTACCATTCAAATGAACTCACCAATAATTCAAACTGCAAATTTTGCCCCTATATCAACTTTTGATTTTTCGATAAATTTAAACCCTAGCTCTTTAACAATACAGCAAGGTCAATCAACTTCTTCTACAGTTATAGTCAATTTGATAAGTGGAATTCCACAATTAGTAAGTTTATCAGTTTCAGGATGTCCGCCATCTTCTGCGTGTAGTGTTAATCCAAGTATTGGATATCCAAGTTTCACTTCAACCCTTTCAATCTCCACCAGCTCGACAACACCTCCAGGCACATATTCTATAACTGTTTTTGGTACTAGTGGAAATCTAGTAAGGTCTGCGGTTCTTACTTTAACAGTTACATCTCAACCACCACAATGCATTAGACAAAATCCTACTGTAACAATTTCGCCTTCATCTCAAAGCACTACAGCAGGGCAAACTTTAGTTTACACTGTTAGTGTAACAAATAATGATAATTCAGCTTGTGGTAGCTCAATATTTAATTTAGCAGTAGTATCGTGCCCACCAGGATTTAATTGTAACTTAGCAATAAATTCTTTAACTATTCCCCCTCAATCAACATCTTCAACGCAAATTTTTGTAACTTCTCCTACTACGGCCAGCGCAGGAACTTATATCTTTAGTATAAGGGCTACAAATACAGCTGATATAACTAAACAAGGAGCTGGTTCTGCTAACTATGTAGTTTTGTCTCTTCCTCCAACTTTTGATTTTTCCATATCATTAAATCCATCCTCTGGCATAGTAACTCAAGGCCAGGGTATTCAAACAATAGTTAACTTAAATTTAATAAGTGGAGCTTCCCAACTTATAAGCCTTTCTTGCGCTAATTTGCCTCCAACTACAAATTGCAATTTCTCACTTCCATCTTGTAGCCCAACTTGCTCTTCCCTCTTAACAATAACAACTTCCTCTTCTACCCCTATTGGATCTTATAACATCTTAGTTTTAGGGAGTAATGGAAGTATAATAAAATCTTCAACCTTTTCACTAACCATACAACCCCCTCCTCCTGGCCCCTTTGACTTTAGTATTTCAGCAAGTCCCTCAAGTTTAATAGTTCATCAAGGAGAGATAGCTTCCTCAACCATAACTTTGACTTTAATTAGCGGTACTACAAGGCCAGTAACTTTTTCAATAATAGCTCCCTCAGAAATTCAAGCAAGCATCTCACCAACTTCTTGCAATCCTACTTGTAGTGCAGTACTTACCATAAGCACCAATAGCACAACAACCCCAGGAAATTATTTAGTTTTAGTAGTTGCTTCTGGCTCAACAAAAACGATTTCCATTCCTATAACAGTTTTAGAGGCAGTTCCATTTCCTATAACACTTCAACCTATTAAAGCACAACCTAAACAAGAAATTGTATATCCTATAGGTTTCTCAGCACAAGTTATAAAAGCTGCGGAAGCTATCACCCCAACACCACCCATAGAAATGGTTAGAGTTGCGGTATTACCAATACCATCACTAGATATTTTCACTTTGTTGGGAATTGTGATATTAATAATTTTATTTTTCTGGTTGTTTATTTATCGAAAAAAATTTAGAATGAATAATGAACCTGAAGATCCCTAGAAAAATTCAAATACTAAAAAATTCTTTAGTTTTTAGAGAAAAATGCAAGAAGCTATAAAGAAATTGAAAAAAATAAAAGCAAAAAGAATTTTTGTCCAATTTCCAGAAGGTTTAAAACTAAAAATTCAAGATGTAGCAAAGGAGCTAGAAAAAAATGGGTTTGAAGTTGTTCTCTGCATGGAACCTACTTATGGAGCTTGTGATATTAGAGAATATGAAGCTACTTTGCTTAATTGCGATGCTATTTTGCATATAGGCCATGAAGATTATGGTATAAAAACGGAACTTCCAGTAGTTTATTATCCATTTTTCCTAAATGGCAATCCTATTAAAATCCTTGAAAAAGAATGGAGCAAACTAGAAAAATATAAAAGAATTGGTTTAGTTACTAGCCTTCAATTTATACCAGCAATGCTAAAGGCAAAAAAGTTTTTAGAGAATAAAGGGAAAAAAGTTCTTGTAGGCAAATCAGCTACTGAAAAATATGAAGGGCAGATATTGGGCTGCAGAATAGGAGCTGGAAAGCAAATTGAGAAAAAAGTTGATGTTTTTCTTTGTATTTCAGCAGGTAAATTTTATCCTTTAGGCTTAGCCTTAGCTACAGAAAAACCTGTTTTAAATCTAGATTTAGAAACGGGAAAAATTCATAGTTTAGAAGAATTAAAGAAGAAAATAAAAAAGATTGAAGTATGGAATTTAGCCCAATTTAAAGAAGCTAAAAAAATTGGCTTTTTAGTAAGTTGGAAGAGAGGGCAAATGTTTGGATTGCCTTTTGAATTAAAAAAGAGGGTAGAAAAAGAGGGTAAGGAAGTTTATATACTGGCTATGGATGAAATAAATGAAGAAAAATTACAAGGATTAAAATTAGATGTTCTTGTGAACTTTGCATGCCCGAGGATTGGAAGCGATGATTTAGAAAGATTTAAAATTCCTTTGATTAATTATAATTTGTTATATCAAAAAAATTTAAAAGCCCAAAAAGTTTAAATAAGCATCGAAGCAAATATAGCTATATTTAAAAGGGAAATTATGGAAATAAAAGTTTTGAAAAATGACGGAAAAAGCTTGATTATTGAAGTAAAAGGTGAAACCTTTACTTTGACAAATCTCATTCGTGAAGAGCTTTGGGAAGATAAAAATGTAAAAGAAGCTGCACAAATCAAGGAGCATCCATATTTGGCTGAGCCAAAAATTTTAGTAAGTGCTTATAAAGGCTCGCATGCAACTGCATTAGAAAAAGCAGTGGAAAGACTTATTGAACAAACAAAAGAATTTAGAGAAGAATTTAAAAAAGCTTTGAAAAAAAGTTAGAAAATTAACAAATATTTCTGCCTTGTGTTTTAAGAATTTCATCTTTTATATAAAAATTTGTAACATTCATTCTCACTGCTAGTGCAATAGCATCGCTGGGCCTAGCATCTAAGGTTAAGATATTATCGCCTTGTTGTAAAATTAAATCCGCTATAAAAGTGTTATTTCTCAAATCAACAATTTTAACCATAAGAACTTTTATCCCTAAATTTTTAAAACTCGCTGCAATTAAATCATGAGTATTCGGCCTAAAACCTATTTTTCCAGCCATACCATCAGCTATAGAAAGGGCTTGATGAGGCTCTGTATTAGCAACAATTTGATAACATCCAGATGTCAAAGTAACAATTCCTGTATTTTGAGTAACACTAGCTTCAACTGTAAATTTTGAATAACCTACAGTTGAAATATCTGGTAAAGAAATCTCTTCCCCTATTTTCAAATTTATATTTTGAGTTTTTAGAAATGAATAAACAGAAAAAATTAAAACTGCAATTGCAATGGCAAAAAAAATTATTTCTCTATTCATGTGTTTATGCTTTCTTACCATTTTAAATATATTTTGTTTTTATAGTATTTTACCTTTTTTGTTTTTTTAAAATCTTTATCCAAGACTTCTTATTATAAATTTGACGCTGCCATACAATCCTAAACTTTTTTAATCCTTGCCTAAGTCCATGAAACCTTAACCATTTAAATTTAGGGATTTTAATCCTCCTTCAACCATTTTTCTAAGGCTTCCTTAACAGTTTTTTTAAGATAACCTCTAATACCAAATTTTTTAATAGCTTTTTTAACTATTTTGTCCCAAAGTTCATCATCATCAAACTCCACAAAAATTTTCTTTACCATGTTACCTAATTAAAAATTGAACGTAAAGAATAAAATTTTTCTGTCGAAATCAATATATATATTGAAATATATAAATCAATATATATATCTATAAATATATGGAAAATCGAAAGAAGATGGACGAAGATATATTCGATCCATTAGATGAAGAGGAGATTGAAGAAGATTTTGAATTTTAATTGAGCTTTTTAGGATTTAATTAAGAAACAGAGAATTTGAATAGTCAATTTTCTTAAAAATTTTTAAAATATCGCTAAACTACCATTTTCTTTAATAGAAATTCTAGCGTCTTTATATCATTTGGTAAAAATTTCAAATCTATAAAGAAAATATCTTTTACAAAATTTAACTCCTTTAACCTTTTTTCAATTTTTTCCCTTGTTGGTTTTCTCTCAATTTCATAAGCAATAAGATTATCTAAATCCACCAAATCTACTACATCTCGATCTACATCAACTTCAGTAGCTACTTTCTTACCTTTTTCTCTCAAGATTTTAAATAGAATTGCCTTGACCACAAAATGTTTTAAACTCTCCTTTCCGTTATTTAAATATAAGCAATTAACGTGCTTCATGGAAAAATTTTATTAACAGTTGTCATATATGGGAATAGGACTCTAAAAAGTGGTGGTTTTTAAAATTATTTAATATTTATTTGTGGGGGAAATGAAAATAATTTAAGAGGGATATGAAAAAAATAAAAGGAATTTCTCCTTTAGTGGCGGCTGTATTACTTATAGCTATTACTATGACTATCGCAGGCATGCTGGCTTATTGGGCAACTAGTTTTACAAAGTCTGGCTTGCCAACAAATGTAACTGAAGTACAATGCATAGGTGCGAATATAAGGGTTTATGATTGCAAATACAATGCAACATTAAGTAGAGCTGATATTATTCTACAAAATATCGGAAGTGTAGACTTATCAAATATTACAGTTAATATTCAATATTTGAATGCTTCAATTCAATCCTTTTCTTTAAATGGAACTTTAAATAAGAATACCATAGCAAGCTATCAATTAAATGGCATAAGCTCTGATTACTCCAGATTTATCATCCTTACACCCTGCCCCGGCGTGGAAGCGACAACAACTTGTGGTAGGTGAATTTTTCAATGAAAAATGAAAAGGGAATCTCTGGTTTTGTAGCAGCAGTTTTGCTCATCGCTTTTACTGTTAGTGTGGGGAGCTTAATTTCCATGTGGATGTTGGGATTTACAAGAACTTCTACTGAAACTGTTGGAAAAGAAGCATCGACACAAATTTCTTGTAGTTATGCTAGCGTTGACCTAAGAGATTTAAAGTACAATAACTCTTATCTTTCTGGTAAATTTGTTAATACAGGAACTGTAAATTTGGGCAACCTCTCTCTTTTTATTTTACTTACCAACGCTTCCCAATTAAGATATAACTTATGTCTTGCTGACAATAAAGTAGTTAATTGTACAGATTCCCATAATCTTACCCTTGCTCCAGCTGATATCAGATCTTTTAATTTTTCTTCTCCCAACAATTATGATAAAATTAGGCTCACCACTAACTGCACCAATGCTTATGATGAGGCTAGCAGTTCTGATGTTAGTACAAGTTAATTTTTGATGTTAGTTTTTCCTGTCTTTTCAAAATTTACTACCACTTTTGGGAGTTCTAAATCTATATAAATTTTTCTATTTTTTCCTAGTTTTATTTATAAAGATTTTGTACCACTTTTAGGAGTTCCAACTCCTAAGAGTTGTATTT
>JAWADS010000007.1:0-16622 GCA_038998625.1 Candidatus Aenigmatarchaeota archaeon
AAAGATCACCAAAATTAACAAAAATACCTGAAAATTTTTATTCTGCCGTAGCAGATTACATCAATAAAAAAAGAAAAATAATTGGTGAGGATAGGAAAACTGTTCTTGAGATAAAAAACATCGAAAGGTTAATTGAAGATATTTTTAATAGAAGGGAGAGAAAAATAATAAACTTTGCAATTATAAATGCTAGAACCGGAATTCATCCAGAAAATTTGATTGAAGAGGAAAAAGGATTTTATCAAAGTTTGGTAGAAATTATAAAAAAACGAAGGGATGATAATCTAAAAAAAATTCTTGAAGAAAAAAAAGAGGAATTGGTTACAATGGTTATTTTTAAGGAAGACATGCCTGAATTTTTGGGTTCAGATGAAAAAATTTACGGCCCCTTCAAGAAAGGGGATATAGCAAAACTACCAGAAGAAAATATTCGCGTTTTGGTTGAAAAAGGCATAGCAGAAGAATTTAAAGTACCGAAATAATTTTATTAAAAAGGTAAGCTATATGAAATTTCCAAAGGAGATAAAAACTTTTTGCCCTGTTTGTAAGAAGCATACTTTGCATACTGTGGAGATTGCCAAAAGGAAAACTAGGAGAACCCTTGCCCACGGTCAAAGAAGGTTCCTCAGAAAATTGAAAGGCTATGGTTCTTTCCCTAAGGAAAACCCAAAAGGAAGGGAAAAGCCCACGAAAAAGGTTGATTTAAGATTCAAGTGTAAAGATTGTGGAAAAATTCATACTAGAGGAGAAGGTTTTCGAGCTAAAAAATTTGAATTGGTGAAAGTTTGATGAAAGGAATAGTTTCTATGCCTAAATCAAAGTTTCTAAGAGTTTTGTGCAAAAAATGTAAAAATGAACAAATAATTTTTGACAAGGCGGCCAATGTAATAAATTGTTTTAAGTGTAATACTGAGTTAGCTTTACCTAGTGGAGGAAAAGTTAGATTAACAAATAATGTTAAAGTAGTGAAAGAATTGAGTTGATGGCTTAGCAAAAAATTTATAAGAAAGTTCAACTTAAAATTTTTTTAAGGATTACCATGCCAATATGGGAAGAAGATATTTTTGAAGAATTGGAAAGAATGAGGAGAAGAATTCATGAGCTTATGCGCAAAATGTGGGAACCTATAGAAGAAGAATTTATCGCTTTTAGAAGTTTTCCTGTAGATTTAAGGGAGACTGATGAGGAAATAATAGCTAAGGCGGATTTACCTGGTTTTAATAAGGATGAAATATCCGTCAAGGCTACTGAAAATACTTTGGAAATAACAGCTCAACATAAAGAAAAGAAAATTGAAAAGGGAGAGGGAATCTATAAGGCCGAAAAGAAATTTGGAGTATTAAAAAGATTTCTTACCTTACCAGCAAAAGTAGATTATTCGAAAGCTGAGGCAAAATTTGAAAACGGAGTTTTGACTGTAAAACTTCCGAAGAAAGAAAAGAAAAAGGTTGGTAAAGAGATTAAAATTAAATAAATTAAATAATATAAAAATGAAAAATTCATCTTATTAAAGCCATAATAATTTCTTCTTTTGGTTTTTGTTTTTCTTCAACAAAATACATAACATCAAAAAATTCTGGATGAGGGTAAATATCAAAAGTTTCGGGAGTAACTTCTAAAAATCGATTTAATAAATAACGCTCAGAAATAATATTAAAAATTAAATTATAACCGATGAGAACTTTATTAACATCATAAGTTTTTATGATATTAGTCCATCGCCATTTAATAATTGTCGCTTTGATTGCCCAATCTTTTTCTAAAAATATTTTTTCTGCACTACCAAATTCCTTTATTTTATACCTTCTTTCTTCTAACCAATTATAAAATTTTTTATACTTCTCTAAGTTTTCTTCAAACAAGTTTACCTTTTAAAAAATTTGCAAAAAAAGAAATTTATTCCTTAAAACCAACTCCATCAACGCTAATTATTTTTCTATTTTTATCAATTTCGAATTTTACACCAAGAATTTGTTCGCAAACTCTTATATTAGTTTCGCAATGTTCTGTTATTTCTTCGACCTTTATTTCGCTTGTACCACTAGCTAGAGCAATAAAAGGAATTATTTGATCTGCCATAAATTTATCTAAGGCTGCCTCGCTTTCAATAGATTTAATTAATTCCTTTGCTGCCTCCTCACCAATATTTTCTGCCCTCACTCCTTTTTTTCCAATATTATCTGAGCCCAAAATTGAATTTTCGCATTCTGCCCAAAGGGTTATGGAAGTTCCTGGAGATAAAGATTTTTCAACTTGTGGAGTAATTTCTATTTCCTCATAATTTTTTAGTAATAGATTTTTTGCAGCATTGGCTTGCCTATACGCAACATCTATAGGTAAATTGCAAGCTAATGAAATTCCTTTTATTTTTTTAACTTTACCCCTTTCAATTAATTTTACTGAGCTTAATTTCTCTACAGGGAAAAATTTTATTTTTACTAGGCCACCGCCTTTTGGGTATCCTCCTTGTTGCTTAATTTCAATTTCAGGCTCTTTTAGGCCCAATTTTGAGAGAATTGGAAAAGCTATGTATTTCAAATATTCTATTGTGGGCGCTCCTAACCCAAAGGTACCTCCTTTTATTTCAAGTTCAACTTCCTTATCAGCAAAAATTAGTAGGGGTGAGAGGGTTTGAAGTAATAAAGCTATACTTCCGGCAGTACCGATATTTATGAACTTTTTATTTTCAAAATGATGTTTTTTTGGGGAAAACTCTACTTCAAGGGAGCCAACCTTCAATCCTTTTACATGAGCATTGCAAAACTCTGAAGCTATTTTTATTCCAGTGGCGTGTTGGGCCATAAGACCTGGGCGCGGCCTTCCTTTTCTAATGTTAATAACTTTTACTGGTTTTAACGTAAGAGAAGATAAAGCTATGGCCGTTCTTAATACTTGTCCCCATCCTATTCCACCATCAATTAAAATCATAAATTTTATTTAGTTACTTTTTTAATAATAGATGTGCTAGCCAGACTGCCAATATAGCCAAAATTGAAGTTATTATAGAAGCGTAAAAAGAATAGAGCAAACTTTCCTTTGCAGGAACATATTGTGTTATGAAAAGGGAAATTGTATCCTTCCAAAATAAAGCAGCTGCAATACCAAAAGCTGTTGAAATTAACCAGAGGATTTGCTGCTTTAGAGTTATGTAATTCTTTTTCGCCATAATTATTGCTTTATTTTCCTATTTTGCTATTTTATTTTTTAATCAATTAAAATTATCTTCATTTATTTTAACTATTCTATCACCAGAAGTGCCGATTTTTATATAATCACAACCCAAACCTACTGCTAGATGGCAAATTAAAGTATCTTCTGTAAGACATTATAGTAAAAATTTTTTATTTTCAAGTTCTAATCAATTTTAAAACTGCATTGTTGTAGGGTATTCACTTATTATCTACTAGAAAGCGTTCGAATTCTTCAAGGAGCTCGATGGCATTGTCAAATCTCCCTATAATTCTAATCCGAGGCGGGTAATAGAGTACCCATACTTTATCTTTATTTTTCCCACCTAAAAGATCCATTTTTTCCCCTATCATAGCATTTGGATAATCTTTAATTTTATATCCCTCTTTCATAAATGCCTTAATCAAACCAGGTATGTTATTAATTCTTTTGTTTGCATAAGCAGCCTCTACTACCGATTTTTTAGAAAATAAAAAATGTACATCAACAGCAACTGATTTGTCTTTCGAAATCAAGGCTAAATTATAACCACTTCCATAATCCTCAACCGAGGTTACTTCAATTCCATCTCCTTTAAGATATTCCTGGAGGTAAGGCTTAGCGTGCTCTGGGTGAAGATTTTCTGCAAATTTCATTCTTTTCTTAAATTCCTCTTCGTTTAATTTTTTCACTACCAATGACATATTTTCACCACTGGATGGGAATAGTTAATTAAATAGAATAGCTAATTTAATAATTTAAATAATTTCAGTGCCTTAGAAGATAAATAAATATCCATGAGATTTCTAGTCAGAGTGTCAATGTTCTATTGCTTCGCTACTTTATTTCTTTCAATTCGTATTAAAATTAAATATTTTGTAAAAGCTCTTCTATTCTTATCATTTCATTTATTTTAACTATTCTATCACCAGAAGTGCCGATTTTTATATAATCACAACCCAAACCTACTGCTAGATGGCAAATTAAAGTATCTTCTGTCTCACCGCTTCTGTGGGACATTATAGTAAAAATTTTATTTTCTTTGGCAAGCTTTACAAAATTTATTACATCAGTTATTGTGCCTATTTGATTAGGTTTAACTATTGCCGCATTTATAGACTTCATTTCTATGGCACCTTTTAACCTTTTAGTGTTTGTTGCAAGTAAATCATCACCACAAATCATTTTTGGGGCTAATTGTCTTGTAGCAACGCTAAATGATATAAAGTCATTTTCGTGAAAGGGATCCTCCAGATAAATTATCGGAAATTTTTTAGCAAGATTAGTTATAAAATCCAATTGTTCTTGTGAAGAAAAAACAAAATTGTTGTTGGAGTAAACATAGTATTGTTTTTCATCCCACATTTGTGAAGCAGCAAAATCTAATCCAATTTTTAACAAAAGTTCATTAGCAACTTTAGTTAAAATTTTTAAAATATCATTCATTGGTAAACGTGTAAACCATGCCGATTCTAAATCTTTTGTAAAATTAAAAGAAGGATCTTTTTGTTTAATCATTTCCGCTATTTTAAAGTAAGCTTGCATAATTTTTTCAATATTTTCCCTAAAGGAAATCTGATGTACAGGCAAAAGCAAATATTCCTCTATATCCCTATATCCTTTGAAGCCTACAATATTACAAATAGGTCTAGGTAATTCAACTTTTTTTCCTTTCGACAAAAATTCAAATATTTCTTGATTATTTTGTTGAGCAAAGGCCTTTAAAAAAGCTGAAGAAATAGCTAAAGCTAAATTTCCACCGATTTCTTTGAATTTTTCTGAAGGGTCTATAGAGTGCAAAAAATTATCAACTTCTTCCTGAGTTTTAAAATTTTGTAGCAAAAATTTGTTTTTTATAAAGAGAAATTTTTTCTTGGCTTCTTCTGTATTTAA
The DNA here is from genome assembly GCA_038998625.1 of Candidatus Aenigmatarchaeota archaeon. Taxonomy (GTDB): domain Archaea; phylum Aenigmatarchaeota; class Aenigmatarchaeia; order CG10238-14; family SCSR01; genus JAWADS01. Next base: position 5,062 of record JAWADS010000007.1, read on the forward strand.
ATAAGCTACTTCATAGGTTCCTTTACTAGTTCCTATTGGCACAGAACTTCTAACCTTACCTTTTTCAGTCTCTATTTCTAATTCTAAAGTTTTTTTAGAGTTTGTAGCATATATTTCTCTTAACCTTATATTTTTTACCATCATTCAATTTATATTTAGATTTTCGATAAAATGTTTTTTGAATTTTTAAAAATTAATTAAAAATTAAAATAAAAGTAGAAAAGCTATAAACCCTGCCAACAATCCACCAAAATGTCCGAATTCGCCAAAACTGTTGGGGAAATTATAGAAAAAAAGAATTAACTGAAAAAGAAGATAAAAAATAATTCCAATTCCCAAAGGAACTTTTGGGCTCTTTAAAAAGAGATAAAAAGGAAGGGAAAAAACATTAAGTATGGGTACTAAAATTGCAGGTATCTCCTCTCGACCAGCCAATGCTCCTGCAAGAAAAAGAAGACCAAAAAGCCCACCAGAAGAACCGAGAATTATTAGAGATATGTCTAAAAAATATTGTATTAAAAAGAGAAGTAGAGAAGAAAAAATTCCAGAAAAAATGAAAATCAGAAAAAATTTTATTGAACCTATTTTTTCTTCTATTCGCAAACCTATAGCCAGCAAAAACAACATGTTGCCAGCTATGTGTAGCAAATCTTTATGCAAAAACTGAAAGGTTAGAATTCTGTAAGGCTGATATAAAAGTTTGTCCGCCTTCAAGCTTAGCTCTTCTATTAAAAAAGGGAAGTCTAAAGAAAAGAGAAAAATTGCCAAAGAAATTAAAAATATCACAAGGGATGCCAAAGGTAACTCTGCCATATTATTTGCCAAATATATATTTCCAAAGCTTCTTTCCGTTATAATTTTTTAACTTTCCTTTTTTTACAGACATTTCATCAAATTTTCCAACATTATCCTTACCTTTACCATAAACTAAAACTGGTACATTTCCTTGAATGTGCATTTTTTTCTCAGTAGATGTTATGTGATCTGTTGTTATGACTAAAATTCCATCAAAACTTTTAAAATCTGCTAACCAAGAATCTATTTCTTCTATCATTTCTTTCTTTCTTTCAAAATCTCCATCATGTCCAGCTTCGTCTGTGTCTTTCAAATGGACTATAACTAAGTCGTATTCCGTTAAAACTTCATGAATACTTTCAAAAATATAATTTAGTTTACTTTCAAAATCTAGCTCAGGAACTTTTATTGAATTAAAACCTGATAACATAAAAACTGCTCGTACTGCACCTGGTTCTGTGATGCAAATTGGCTTAACTTTCCATTTTTTATCAAAGTGGGGCATTAAATCTAGCAAAACATTTCCACCTTCCCTAACCAAAATATAATTAGCTGGAGGTAAATTCTGGGCAAGACGCTCCGCATTGGCAGGATGAAATTCTATTACATTAAAAACTTTGTCAATAAACTCTTGAACAAGTTTAGCACTTAGTTCAGCTTCAGCCTTTAAAGCATGAATTCTTTTGACTCTTTCTCCTGTTTTCATCGGATCGTTTGAAGAAATGTTATCGTTTAATTTTTCTTTTATAATTAGAACAGCTCTATGACCATAAACACGCATAAATGTGTAAGGCACACCTATGTCAACATGCTCATTAATGTAGCGAGCTATTTCTTCTAACTTATAAGAACTTCTTCCAGCTCTTCTATCTACAACTTTCATTTCTGTATCTACAGTAGCAAAATTACATCTAATTGCCAAATACCCCTCTTTATATGGAATGTCTACCCCTACAGCCTCTAAAGGGCCCCTTCTTAATTTTTCAAATTTTTTTAAATCATAACCAAGAAGAGAAATTGTAGCAAAAGGACTTATACTAGCAGCATGCTCTTGCCAAAATTTTTTAGGGACTAAATTTAATTCTCCTACTACACCATTCTTAGCAAAAAAGTCTATGTTTGGTTTTTTGGCTTCGCTCAAGGGAGTTTTATTTTTTATTGGTATATCAGCCAAGCCATCTAAAAGGAAAAAAACAACTTTCTTTTTTTCTCTAATCTTTGCCATATAATAAATTTTATTTTCGATTAATTTACTGATTTTGGAAAGCTCTGTTTCTCTCAATCAAAGCACTAACCTTTACTTAAATTAATAAACTTATCATGCTTACTTTCTTTTTAATTTTTATTTTTCTTTCATGTTTATTGGGCCCTGCTCATCTACCAATCTCAAAATATTTTCCACTCTTTTCAAAACAATCTTAAAATATCTTAGCTCTTCTTCTCTATTTCCATTCATAAGCCCCGCTCTTGCTCTGCCAAAAGCTTCATCTAATTCTTTTATCTCATTATAACGTTCTTCTAGATATTCATAAAATTCTCCAGTTATTTTGTGACCTTTAAATCGGAAAATAGAGAAATATGGTTTGCCTTGAATATTACAATAACCAAAAAGAGTGAACTTTCCCTTATAATGGTCCAATCTAATTGAAATTGGCAAATATTCATCACACCTCATTCCTAATTTTTCCATTACCCAATTATAGAATGTTTCATATCGCATAGTCCCAATATCTATAAATTCTTCTACTTCACCCCTGTACTGTTCATCATAATTTAAAATAGAAAATGCAAGCTGATGATAATAACCTACTTCATTAGTTCCCACTCTCGTACTACCCCGCAATTTTGGCTTTTCCATTCTCTTCACCTTATTTCATTTAACATCTCTTTAGCATAATCGGCCAATTTTTTACTTAATATACTTTTAGCCTTTATAATTTTTATTCTACTTTCTTTATCATTCTTAAGTTGCTCTAAAGCATGCAAAGCTATAAAAGCAGATTGCAGCTCCAACCAAAAGAAAGCCCTTTCTAAAGCCTTTCTATCTAAAGTTTTTAATGCTATCTCTTTCCATTTTTTGTAATATTCATTGCACATTGCTAATTGATTCTCTATAGCCATTTATGCACCTTTTTTGTTCACTATAAAGTAGCTACATATAGGTTATATAAAGATTTCTATACTTTAGTGTAATTACCATTTAGAAGTAAAGTTAAACAAAAAATTTAAATAGGTGGAAATAAAAAAAAATGAAAGGAAAAGGATTAAAATGCCCGTATACAAAGACTGTGAAATCTCTAGGGCCATACAACAATATATTAATCAAGAGTTTTATAAAGAGATGAAAGGCAGCAGAATAGTAAAGATTTCCATTGAAAGTAGTAGTGATAAAAACGATCCCACTTATCGAGTTTATTGTGAACAAACTAGTTTCACCCGTTCATCTTCCCCAAACTTCTCTTTTAGAGTTAAACTATCGCAATTAGAGCGTTACCTAAAAAAGTAATTGCATAAAGTGAGTAACTACTTGTAAGAAAATAAAAATATATGCCATAATATAGAAAAGTTTATAAATAAATACTACCATTCAGTGGTTAGTGATATTATGGATTTTTGGAATAAACTGAAAAGGGGTTTGGAAAAAGCTGTAACATATGCTAGTTATGTAGCAAGTTTTGGTTTGGCCTATCTTAACGACAAAGAAACCCAAAGAATTAGAGAATATGTTTTGGAAAATACTTTAGTAGGCGGAAACTTCAATCATTTTCCCTCAAATGTTTACGCTTCTTACTTTAGCTCATACCCTACACCAACAGTAATTGATAGATATGCAAGATATGATAGTGGTGGATTAACAATTTTTTACAGAACAATGGGTCTAAAAGATTTGTTGGGCCTTATAAGTTTTGGAGACTTGGATGAATTAGATAGTTTTATTACAGGATTACAAAAGCCTGGAGGCGAGTTGTTTTTAAAAAGTATTAAGATAGGTAATAGAAGTGAACCTTATAAAAGATTTGCCTATGAACAAATTTACAGGACGCTATTAAATAGATATGAAGGTCTTAAATATTGGAGCAAAAGAGAGCCTGGAGAAAATTATGGGGATTTAATGAATAGACTTTATAATGTTATAGAAGATTTTTATTGGAACTATTTGTGGCCCTCTTATAAGTAAATTTCTGTGGGATTATGAAAGTTGTCATAATGAAAGTTCAAGACAAAGAGCAACAAGATTTAAGAGAAATTGTTAGATATGCGGCTCCAAAAATTAGAGAAGAAATAAAATATGGAATTTTATATTCTTATGAAAAACTTCTTTCCTTGCTCTCAAATTATATTGTGAATTTATACAATTTTCATAAAATCTATAGAGAAGTTGAGAAGAATTTAGGCAGTTTTAAAAGAATAGGCCCATCTAAATTAACAGTAGAAGGCAGCAATTATAAGTTAGAGCAAAAAATAGAAAATGATACAACTTATGAAGAGCAGATTTTAATTACCATTTTCTGATGATAGAAAAATGTAAATTTAAATTTCAAAAATTCTATTATTTGCTACTGGTGCAATAGCGTCAAATCCTCTTTCTTTTAGCTCATTGGCAAACTCTTCTGTATGATCTCCATGCACACAAAAAACTTTTTCTGGTGAGATTTTTTCAATAAATTCAAATAACCCACCCCTACCTACATGAGCGGATAAATCAAATCTTTTTACACGCATCCTCACTTCTAAATTTAAATCTTCATACACAAACCTTCCCGTCTCCAATAAAATTCTTCCTGGAGTGTCTTCCATTTGATAACCAGTAAGAATTAGGCTGCAATTTTCTTCTTTAAACAATCTTTTCAAGTACCAAACTATAGGCCCACCATTTAACATACCACTAGTTGTAAGAATTACGCAAGGCTGTTTTATGATTCTCTTCCTTTGTCTATCTTTGTTAACATATACAACTTTTTCTAAGGCTCGGTCCAAATCTTTTCTATTTGCTAAGTGATGCGGATATTTGTTAATTATCGTTGTAGCTTTTTTTGCCATTCCATCCATATAAACAGGAAAATCTATTCCATATTTATCTAAAATTAACAAAACTTCTTGTATTCTACTTATTGCAAAACCAGAAATTAAGGAAGTGCCACCATTATCTATAGTCTCTCTTACCATTTGAACCAAATTTTTTTCTTCTCTTTTTCTATCAGGATGCTCCCTATCGCTATAAGTGCTTTCAGTTATTAAAAAATCAGCTTTAGGAACTTTTTCATCAAATTTTTTTATAAGCCTTGTATCTATAGTATTAAAATCTCCTGAATAAAGTAATGTCTTGTCATTAAATTCTAAAAATATCATGGCGCTTCCTGGTATATGGCCAGCATCGAAATAAGTGACTTTAACATTATTTATAGTAAAAGGGTTACGATATTTAACTGAAATAAAAGATTTTATACATTTTCCCACATCTTTTTTTGTAAAAGGCAATTCTATTCCTTCTTCGTGGGAAATTTTTACTGAATCTAAAAGCAATAGCTCAGTAAGTTCTTTAGTCACATCTAAAGAATATACAGGGCAATGATTTTTATTGGTTAAAATTGGGATTCCACCAGAATGGTCTAAATGGGAATGGGACAGCAAAACTGCATCTACTTTGCTATTTATGGGGATTGGAAATTTGGGTGGCACTTCTCTAACTCTAGTGCCATAATCCAAAACTATTTTTTCTTTTTCATTATCAACTAAAACTGCACTTGCCCCTACAGATGACATGGCACCTAGAAATTCTAATCTGACCATTCTACTTACCCAATTGCTGTAATTTATTTATTTTGTTTAATAAAATAAACTTTTAAAAAATGCACATCAAACATTTTAAAAAATGTGAAGAAGATAGCAATATACTTCTTTAATGAAAACTAATTAATTTTTATGAAAAGAGCTATAGAAAAAATTCTAACAAATTGCTTCAACATAAGGCCAAATACAAAAATTTTGATTGTAACTGATAGTAAAATGCTAAAAATTGCTAAAAATTTTTACGATATTGCCAAAGAAATTAGCTTTCATTCTTACCTAATTTCAATGAAACCTAGAAAAAGGGATGGTGAAGAGCCCCCTAAAAAAATTGCAGATTTAATCAAAAATTCTGATATAGTGCTTGCCATAACTTCTAAGTCTTTAACCCACACAAAGGCAGCTATAGAAGCTTGCAGAAAAGGTGTTCATATAGCAAGCATGCCAAATCTTTCAAAATTTTCTATAACTAAAGGTGGTTTGTTAGCAGATTATAAAATTGTGAGTAAACTTTGTAAAAAAATGTTGAAGAAAGTTTCGAATTCAAAAAATATAAAAATTATATCGGAAAATGGAACTAATATAGAATTTTCTGTAGAAGGTAGAGAATGGAAAGTTGATGAGGGTTTATTTTTAGAAAAACCTAAGCTGGGAAATTTACCTGCAGGGGAAGTTTTTGTGGCACCTCTAGAAAATTCAGTGAATGGGACAATTGTTTTTGATTTTTTCGAATTGGCTAAAGGAAAAATTAAACTTGAAATTGGAAGAGGAAAAGTTATTAAGTTAATGGGAAAGGCTCCTAAATTACTAAAAATATTTCAAACATTGGGAAGCAAAGCAAGGCAAATAGCTGAGTTTGGAATAGGCTGCAACCCAAAAGCAAAAATAATTGGCAACAGTTTAGAAGATGAAAAAGTTTTTGGAACAGTTCATTTAGCCTTAGGCAACAATATTGGCTTCGGAGGGAAAAATAAAGTGGATTTTCACAAAGATGGAATAATTAAAAAGCCCACAGTTATTGTTGACGGAAAAATTTTAATAGAAGATGGAAAATGGAAGATTTAAGTAAAGAATAAGATTTTTATTGGGGCGCTCCACTGAGCGGTCCACCTCGCGCGAGATATTAAACAAAGAATATAGGCGCGAGGTCCTTCTTTGTTTTTTAGGTCCTTCTTTGTTTTTCTTTTCACCTTTTCATTTAGATGAAGAAGAAAAAGTAATTAAAAATATAAATAAATAAAAAGGGTGATGATGTGGATATAGAAACAAAAATTCAAATAATAAAGGGTATAAGTGAAGAGATAGTTACAGAAGATGAGCTTCGCCAATTATTAGAAACTAAGGAGCATCCAATTGCTTATGATGGCTTTGAGCCAAGTGGAAACTGAGTTTTTCAGCCATAATGGCTCATTTGCCCTTTGGAATTTTTAGGCCGATGCTTATAGAAGATTTACTAAAAGTTGGCATTCGTTTTAAGCTTTATTTAGCTGACTATTTTGCCTGGATAAATAATAAATTAGGGGGAGATTTAGAGAAGATAAGAAAATGCGGAGAATATTTTATAGAAGTTTGGAAAGCAGCAGGTATAGACACAAAAAAAGTTGAAATTGTTTGGGCAAGTGACTTAGCAAGCAGAAAAGAATATTGGAAAAAAGTTTTGTTGGTTGCAAAAAATACAACTGTCCACAGGGCTGAGCGCGCATTGAGTATAATGGGGAGAAAAAAGGGGGAGATGAAAGAAGTTGCCCAGTATTTTTATCCTGCAATGCAAGTGGCAGATATTTTTGAATTGGGGGCTGATATTTGTCAATTGGGTTTGGACCAAAGAAGAGCAAATATGTTGACTAGAGAGCTTGGACCAAAGCTTGGTTTTTGGAAGCCGGTAGTAGTTAGTCATCATATGCTGATGGGATTAGAAGGAGAAAAAAAGCCTGAAGGTTATGATGAAAATAAAGCAATAGATATTGCCATAAGCTCGAAGATGAGTAAGAGTAAACCCAATACATGCATTTTTGTTCATGACAGTAAAGAAGAAATTAGGAAAAAGATATTAAGAGCGTTTTGTCCAGAAAAGATTGTTAAAAACAACCCAATTTTAGACTATGCGAAACACATAATTTTTAGGAAGTTTAAGAGCTTAACTATAGAAAGACCTTCAAAATTCGGAGGAGCAATAGAAGTTTATGGATACGATGAATTAGAAAAAAGGTTTAGAGAAGGAGAAATTCATCCTCTAGATTTAAAAAACGCGGTTGCAGAAAAGTTGGATGAACTAATAAAACCAATAAGAGAACATTTTGAAAAGGATAAAAAGGCTAGGGAGCTTTATGGATTCGTTAAATCACAAGAAATAACAAGATAGATTTTGAAGAAAAAATTTTAAATCTTCGTATGAATTAATTTATTCAATCTATAAAAACTACTCGATGAAAGGAAGTTTTAACTTTCTACGCCATTTTAAAGTTTTCTTAGAAATTACTATGAAGATTGATGTAGCGACAACTAAAAGAATAATTTTTAGCTCTAACCTTGTAACAAATTTAGAACCTAAGCCTACTAAAACCAACAAAACTATAGGAGAAAGAAACTTTAAACCCAAATCAAACAAAGGGTTTAATTTTATTCTCGAAATTTTATTTAAACTGTTTCTAATTCTGTTTGCCCCAATGAGCCAACCGAAGATTAAACATTCGGCCAAAGCAATGATAGGTAAGCTTATCGTGCTGGCAATACCATCCCAAAACTTTATGGCATTCAAATTACCTGCAATGTAAGCTGTTGCTAAGGTTGAAGGTATGCCCAAACAAACCACTGCAAATTTTCTCGTCATTTTAAATCTATCAGTTATGCCTGCGATAACAGCCTCAAAAGAAGTTAAAGCCGAAGTAAAACCTGCGATTGTTAAAGCGAGGAAAAAAATAAAACTGAAGATTTCTTTAGCTGGAAGTTGAGCAGCAGCAAGGGGAAAGGTCATAAAAGCCAAGCCAAAACCTTCTGCTGGATGTAGTCCAACTACACCTAAAACTGAAAAAATTGTTATAGCTGATATTGCAGAGAAAGATGCATCTGCAAACGCTGTTGCAAAGGAATTAGGTATTATTTCTCTCTTTTTCTTCAAATAACTCCCAAAAACTGGCATGATACCCATAGCTATGCTTAAACTAAAAGCTACTTGACCAAAGGCAACCATCCAAACATTCCAATCATATAATTTAGACCAGTTTGGAAAAAGATATTTTTTAATTCCATCTCCTGCGCCAGGTAAAGTAGTTGCCCTTATCAGGAGAATAAATATTAAAATCCACATCATAGATACAAATATTAAAGAAAATCTCTCCAGCCCCTTTCTTACTCCTAAGGATAAAATTATCATGTTGAATATCCAAATTAAAACTCCAGCTACTATAGGATAAGGTGTTGTTAAAAAATTATAGAAAAAACTTTCCGTATCAGCTACGCCATGTAGCCTAAAAGAAAATATGGCATAAGACATGAACCAACCTACTAAAGCATTGTAGTAAATGTTTATGATGGAAATATTTATTAAGGTCCACCATCCTAAAGGTTCTAACCATTTATAGATTTTTTTATAAATAATAGGTGAGGAGCCTCTAGCCCAGAAGCCAGACCAAACTTCTGATATAAGTAATGGAACCCCCATAACCAGAACAGCAAATAAATAAGGAAGGAAAAAAATTCCACCGCCGTTTTCATATAGGATATAATTAAATCTCCATATATTTCCAATTCCTATCGCGCTGCCTATGGCTGAAAATAAAAATCCTAGTCCTGTTTTCCAATATTCTCTCGCCATTTATAAAATATTTAAATTTAAAAGGATTAATTTATTCCAAGTGAAAGTGATGCCGTTCCAATCCGAAATCTGGTTATGAAAAAATTCCTTCTCTTAGCCTTTAATATAAAACAATTCAATTTCAATTTATGGTGATTCTATGATAGACATAAAGCTAGTGAGAGAAAAGCCTGAAGTTGTGAGAAAAAATCTTGAACGAAGGCAAAATCCAGAATATCTTACGATGCTTAATGAATTAGTAAGAGTGGATGAAGAATGGAGAAAGATTGTTACAGAACTAAACAAGTTAAGGAAAAGAAAAAACGAAATAAGCCTAGAAATATCTAAATTCAAAAAACACAATAAACCTATTGAAGATTTACTAAATGAAGGAAAGGAAATTGATGAGAAAATAAGAAGTTTAGAAGCTCGGGAGAATTTGCTTTCTGACAGAGAAAGATTTTTGCTAATGAGAATTCCCAATTTGCTGCATGATAGTGTGCCTTTTGGAAAGGATGAAAATGATAATGTAGAAATTAGAAAATGGGGGAAGCCACCAAAGTTTAACTTTCCTCCAAAAAGTCATTTGGAGATTTTGGAAAATTTGAATATGATAGATTTTGAAAGGGGGGCTAAGATAGCTGGCTCACAATTTTATTTTATCAAAGGAGATCTTGTTTATCTTGATCTAGCTATACAAAGATTCGCACTTGACTTTTTAAGAAAAAGAGGTTTTGAAGTCCTCGAGCCTCCTTTGATGATTTCAAGAAAAGCTTATGAAGGAATGATAGATTTTGCGGATTTTGAGATGATGACTTATAAAGTAGAGAATGAAGACTTATATTTAATTGCTACTGCCGAACATCCTTTAGGAGCAATGTTTATGAATGAAACTTTTAATAAAAAAGATTTGCCTCTAAGATTAGCCGGAATTTCTCCCTGTTTTAGAAAGGAAGTGGGGGCCCATGGAAAGTATACAAAAGGTTTATTTAGGGTTCATCATTTTAATAAAGTAGAGCAATTTATTTTTTCTCATCCAGACGAAAGTTGGGAACTGCACGAAGAATTACAAAGGAATTCTGAACAGCTTTATCAAAAATTGGGCTTACATTATCGCGTTGTAAACATTTGCACTGGTGACATTGGAACAATTGCTGCAAAAAAATATGATATAGAAGTTTGGATGGCTGATGGAAAATATAGAGAATCTGGAAGTAATTCTAATTGCACAGATTATCAAGCTAGAAGATTGAATATAAGATGGAGGGAAGGCCCTGGAAAACCACCAGCAGGCTTTGTCCATACTCTAAACAACACAGCTTTGGCCACAAGCAGAACAATGATTGCAATCATTGAGCAATATCAACAAAAAGATGGTAGTGTTAAAATACCAAGGGTTTTATGGAAATATACTGGTTTTAAAAAATTAGAGAAAAAGTCTGAAAAGAAATAAAATATCACCGAAATAAATTGTTGTTAATAAAGCTAAAGGAAAAGCCAAACCAAAGCGCACTCCTTCTTTAATTTTTACAAACTTTCTTCCGGATTTTTTTATTTTTTTCAGCTCTTCAGCCGTTATTCCCTCTATATATCTACTGTTGGCTAAAACATCACCAACCTTTAATTTTGATATTGGAATTCTTTTAACAAAGCCATGTTTTTCTACAGTCCTTGCAAACTTCCATATTAAAAAAAGAAGGATGGAAAATAATAAGAAAACAAGCGTGATTTGAGTTACAAAAGAAAAGGATAGAAAGCCTAACATTTTAATGGAATTAAAGGATGAAAAAAATATAATAAAAATTAAAAAAAATGCTAAAGTTATAGACAAGAACTTTCCACTGGCTTTGATGTCTTTAATGAAATAAAAGAAAATTTTTTGATTAGAAATTGAATAAATAAAAGCATAAATCAACATATAGGCCGCCCCAACAAAAAAAAGATTAATGAAAAAAGTTAAAGGAAATGGGAGAAAAGTTTGTACTGAAAATTCTGGCTTAACAGGAAGCAAAAATCCTATGGCTGACAAAAGCTTAGCATCTCCTCCTCCCCATTGTCCTAAATAATACATCAAGAAACCAAATCCTAAGAAGATTAAACCCACTATTACGCTATTCATTATATAAGAAAAATTATTTTGTGAAATAGAAAGAAAGAGATAATAGACAATGGCAATTGTAATCAT
>JAWADS010000007.1:16632-24917 GCA_038998625.1 Candidatus Aenigmatarchaeota archaeon
TCATAGAATAAGGAAATTTATCTGGTATTTCAGTAGTTTTTAAATCATATATTGCTGCAAAAGTGGAACCGACAAAAGCAGTTATAAGGGGAATATGTTGAAAAACCATATTAAAAAATTGTTTTTCCTTAAGAATATTTTTTAAACCCAATGCTTCTCGCTATTTCCCGCATACATCTTCTACAGTAGTATAAATCATATTTTCTTATCACACCTCTATGCGAACCACATCTCCTACAAGTTTTTGTAGCCTTGCCGTATTTCTTTGGCGCAATTATCCCCCCATCTCGCCGAATATAAATAAGAATTCTTCCTCTGAAGCAAAATCTTCAGTGTAAATTTTTTCAAAAATTTTTAAATAGAATTGAGATAAATTGCCTTCTATTTCCGCCTTTTTAAACATTACCCCATTTAAATTTACTGCAATTTGGATTATTGCTTCATTCCACAATTTCCACACCATAATTTCTTTTTAACCAATCAATGACTTCAATTTTATTAATTTTATGTTTTTTTCCTATTTTTGATTTTTTTATTTTTCTCCTCTTAACTCTATAACCCTTTCTCTCCAAAGTCACCGCAACATCTAAACCTAACATCCCTACTTCATGGGAATATTTTACTCCAGGTAAATCTATGTATTCCTTTATTCCAAAGTTTATGTTGCCCTCATCATCAATTTGTTTAGTGGTAACTTTATTATCAAAAGCTTTAAGAACCTTTTCAAAAAATTCTTTTGCTTTATTTTTCCTCAAAGTAACTTTTACTCCGACAGGCTTTCCTTTAGCTATTCCAAAGGTGGATCTTTTTTTAGATAGCGTTACTGTAGGCTTTTGATTTGAAAGTATTTCTAAAAGCCTTTTTGCCCTTTCAATTTTTTGTAGATCGCCGCCACAACCTATGTTGAGGGTAACTTTTTCTATCCTTATTTCTCTCATAGGATTATCTTCCATTTTTAATCACTTATCTTAATTAAGGGTTTATCCTTTCCTACAACAAAAAAATTTTCTTTTGAAACTTCAGTTTCTTTATCTAAGATTTCACAAATTATTTTAGTTGGGCTTCTGAATTTTCCGGGAATTATTTCTTTAACTTTACCTAATTCACCTTGATTTTTTCCGCCAGTAATTATGCCTACACTACCCTTTTCCAATTTTAAATGATTTTTAATTTTTAAATTGGGAAGCTCTACAAGCAAAGAATCTCCAGTTTTATACGCATCTTTTTCAACAAGAATATTTTTTCCATCATGCAAATTCAATTGTACTTTATTTCCTTTGTATTTTGTTTTATTTTTTATTTTGAATATTTTTAACTTAGCTTCCTCATCAGAGATTTCAATTAAGTCCAATCCTTTGCTTTTTGGCACTATTCTATAATTTTTTTTCAGTTTGGGAATAGAAATTACATCAAATAAACCGCAAGGATAAGCATGATCTTTCCTTGCTTTACCATCTACTAATATTTCTCCCCTTTTAATGATTTTCCTTGCCTCACTTCCCAAATCCACAAGCTTTAGTATATCTCTTATTATAATCAATAAAGGAATCGATTCAAATTTTTTATGTGGGCCTGGTTTAGGTGCCACAACCCATTTCTTTTCTTTTTTAACAATCTTCCAAAAAGCTGGGGCTAAAAGCCTTTTAAGTTTTGCCAACTTCCTTCACCTCTTTTCCTCTTAGAAGAGCTTTTCTTCTCATCTCATCCTCCAGATTTAAATTAATAATTTGTAAATTAGAAGGATGTATAGGTACTTGGGCCTCTATCCCAGTAGTTTTTTTTCTAGTAATTCCTTCTATGTAAACTTTGTAATTTTTATAATCTACTCTAGAAACTTTTCCTGTTCTTTTCTTAAATTCTCCCTTCATTACCATTACTTCATCTCCTTTTCTTATTGGAAAAGCCCTTCTTCTATACAATTGCCTCAATTCCTTTGATAAATGCACAGACATTATTTTTCTCCTTAGATGTAGTGGCGCTTCGTATAAAAATTTTCTTTGTTTTCTAGGTTTTTTTGATTTTGTCTTTTTCATTATACCACAATGCTAGCAATTTTTCCTATGGCTGGGAATCTTTCTACTACTTCCCTTGCCACTGGCCCCTTTATTTCTGTACCCTTTGGCTCACCTTTTTCATCAGTAATGACAGCAGCATTATCTTCAAAGGAAATTCTCATACCATCTAATCTTCTATACTCTTTTTTTTGCCTTATGATAACTGCATTGACAATTTGTTTTCTTATTTTTACATCTCCTTCTTTAACTGAAGCTTTAATCATATCAGCCACTCCGCAAGCAGGTTGTCTTTTTCTCACTCCCTTGTATCCAATAATAGAAATTATCTCTAAAATTTTTGCTCCAGAATTATCTGCACAAACTATTCTACTTCCTACAGGCAACGCCCTTGTTATTCTTGCTTTTACAGCCTTCATATCACTTCACTACCTGCAAAACAACAAAAGCTTTAGTTTTACTCAAAGGTCTAGTTTCACCAATAATTACTTCATCCCCTTCCTTCACATCAATACAATCTGGTTTATAAGCTGCAATTCTGCTATGTCTTCTTTCATATCTTTCATATTTTGGTATGTAGTGGTAATAGTCTTTTATAATTATTGCTGTTTTGCTCGGTTTAGTAGAGACTACCTTTCCTCTTATAATATTTCCTCTAATTCGAATCTTACCATGCCAACAGCACTTTGGATCTGAGCATGTCTTTTCTGGCGGTTTTATACCTTCTATTCCTATATTTTTAATCTTCATTGAACTCCCTTTCAAAACAATTTATTCCTTTTTACCCATTTCACCACTTTGGAAACTTTTTCTTTATTCTATCTTCAGGTCTACCCACTAAAAGCTTGCCTTCCACTTTTACTTTAGTTTTATCTGGTAAAGTAAAAATAAATATACTATTCTTTTTGGGTATAATTTTTTCTTTTCCTTCCTTTGTTTCAATTTTCAATGTATTATAAGTTTCATCTATAACTATTCCAGAAATTCCTTTTTGTGTGGGGTCAGTTGATTCAGAGATTTTTACCTTTAAACCACAAAGTTCGTGCCTAACTAAATTCTTAGGAGTGATTGGCATAATACACCTTTAAAAATTGGATCTTTAGATTATTTCAATTTGATTTTCAGAAAACCCAATTTTGATTAACAAATCCTTCACTTTATTTTTATGATCTCCTTGCAATTCAATACGATTTTCTTTATAAGTTCCACCACAAGCCAGTTTCATTTTAAGCTGCTTAGCTATTTCCTTGCCCCTTTCCGTTATCCCCTCGATTATTGTTGTGGGTTTTCCAAATTTTCTTTTTTCAACAAAAATTTTTATCTTTTGTTCAGCCCTTGATATAACTGTACAAACACATAGCTCTGGGGGCAAACCACAAACTGAACAATTGCTTCCTGATAAAGGGTTTCCACATTTACATAAAACAGTCAATTATTTCTTTCCTCCTTTTTTTGATTCTTTTTTGGATTGAGATTTTTCTTTTTTTATAGTTAGAATTCTCGCTATAGTTTTTCTTAATGCTCTAATTTTTCCAGGATTTTTTATAGGTCTCCCCATTTTTATATTAGCTAATTCTTTTGACAATTCTAACCTAAGCTCTTCTAATTTTTTCCTCAAATCTTCAGCTTTCATTTCCCTTATTTGCTTTATTTTAAGAATAGCCATAACAATATTTTCTATCAAAACTTTTTTTATTTTATATTATTTAAACTTTTTGCCCTTCACTTTCTTCTTTCCTCTCGACTTTACCTTCAAAAATAAATTCCTTTGGTGCCTCTTTCATAATTTTTACTTCAACGCCTACTATCCCAGGTTTTAACATGGCTTGCGCAGAACCTTTCTCCACAAATCTTTCTGCATATTCCCCGCTATGAGCTACAAAACCCTTTCTAAATTTTTTGAAGTCAGACCTTTCTTTGCCACCAATCTTACCACTAACCCTTATGTTTACTCCTATAGCTCCGGCCTCAATTACTTTTTCTAAATAGTAATTAGCCACTTTTTTGTAATTTATTCCCCTCTCAATAGCTCTAGCAATCCTTTTGGCAACAATATTAGCATCCAAAAAAGGGTTTTCCACTTCCTTTACATCTATCAATGGATTTTCAAAACCAAATTTTTCCTTTATTTCTTCCATTAGCTCATTGATTCGTCTTCCAGATCTTCCTATAACTAGACCTGGTTTGTGGGCATAAACAATGATTCTTATTCCTAGAGGAGTGGGTTGGATTTCCGTATGGCTGTAGCCAGCTTTTTCAAATTTTTTTCTCAAAAATTCTTCTACTTGAGCTTCTTTTATTCCTTCTTTTACGAAAAATTTTTCCACAGCCATCATCTTTCCTCTAAAACTATTGTAACATGAGTAACCTTAGCTTTCCTTCCTGCAAATTTTGCCCTTGATTTTGGCCTTATAAATTTATATCCTTTATCAACCTTTGCTTGCTTCACAAAAAGTTTTTCTATATTTAAATTTTTTTGTTGAGCGTTAGCTTCAGCCGACTTCAAAACTGATAAAAAATTTTCTGCTGTGTTAGTATAATATTTTCCTTCTAAACTAATCTTTTTTGAAATTAAATCATTTAGTAACCTTTTAGCTTTAGCCAAAGGCTTATTTCTTATTTGATTAGCAATAACCAAGGACTTTTTTGTAGAAATTCTTAAACCCTTCGCTACTGCCCTAGCTTCATTCATCTCATCACATTACTTCGATGCTATATGCTTGCTTCCTCTACTAGCTCCAATTCCAGGAGCAGAATGTTGAACTTTCTTTATCGGTATAGAAAATTCTCCCAATCTATGGCCTATCATTTCCGGAGTAATAACAACATTAACCCATTCCTTTCCATTATATACTCCTAACTTAGCCCCCACCATTTCAGGTAAAATTACCATATCCCTTACATGAGTCTTATGAAATTTATCAGGATTTTTTCTAATATTTTCTAGCAATTTCTTTTGCTGCTTAGTTAAACCTTTTTTTAAAGACCTCCTAGCCCTAGCTTTGAGTAGCTTAACAAACTCATCAATACTCATTTTCTTCAATTCTTCTAGCGTATAACCTCGAAATCTAAATTCCTTTGCCATAATCTCACTAATAAGAATTTTTCATTTAAATATCTTATCTTCCTTTTCTTCTTCCAACCCTTCTAGCTGATATGCTACCCACTTTGGCTCCTGGAGGGGCATGCCTGCTAACAACTTTTGATGGCCTTGGTCTTTTACTCTTCCCACCATAAGGATGGTCAGTAGGTGTCATAGCTACACCTGCAGTTCTAGGAAATATTTTGCCTCTAACATGCATAGCATGCCATTTTTTCCCAGCTTTAACCCAAGGCTTTTCTGTTCTTCCTCCTCCGGCTGGCACTCCTATAGTTGCTCTACATTTTTCATCTAGTTCTATTATTTTACCTGAAGATAATTGAACAGTAACCTTATTTTCAGATTTACCAATAACTATAGCGTAGCTCCCGCTTGATCTACAAAATTTAGGTCCGCTACCTGGAAAATTCTCTATCGCAAAAATTTTTGTTCCTTCAGGAATTTTACCCAACTCCAAAACATTTCCTATAGTAACATCTCCACCATAGGCAATTACATCTCCTGCTTTGATTCCTTCAGGAGCGATTTGAAGTATCTCATCACCCTTCTCAGTTCTAACCAACATAACTGGAGCCGATCTACCAGGATCGTTTAAAATATCAACAATTTTGCCCGTAATATTTGAAAAAGGAAAATATTCCACTTTACCTAAATATCTATGACTCGGAGCTTTATACCTAGGCCCACCCTTGCCTCTTGCTCTTGGTATTATTCTTTTTCCCATAATAATCCTTTCTGATATTTTTGCTCTATATAAATAAAATGAATAAAAGGTTAATAAAAACCATATCCTGCATTTTTCATAAAATCATTTCATTGAATAATTTGTTTCTGGCTCTTCTCTATCATGATAAATTATTGCATAAACTATTTCATTCTTTCTTAATTCAGTATAAAAATTACTCTTCTTTATCTCAAACCTATCTAATCTATCCAATCTATTCGCTAATCCAAATCTATCAAAAATTAAATTTAATAAACTCCAAATTGGTTTAGAAAAATATTCCCTAACTTTCATATTATTCCCAGCTTTACAGCAACATCTGCAGCTTTGTGTTCAGGTTTTAATTTAATAATAGCCTTTTTTTCACCTTTAAAAGTAATAACTGTATTTATCTTATCTACTTTAACTTCAAAAACTTTTTCAAATGCTTCTTTTATTTGTTTTTTATTTGCTTTTCTATCAACAATGAAAGTTATTTTATTTTCTTTTTCTACTAAACCAACAGTTTTTTCTGTAATTAAGGGATACTTTAAAATTTTCCAAGGATCCATACCATCACTTTAGCTTTTCTAATTTCTCTATTGAACTTTTTGTGAAAATTGTTAATCTTCCTGGCTGAGAGCCTGGAGCCAAGTAGATTGTTGATAAATTCTCTACTCTACAAACATGGCAACCTGGCAAATTTTTTACAGCCTTTCCTATCCCTTTATCTTCAGTTATAACAAAAAGAATTCCAACCTTTCTTTTATACCTTCTTCCTCTTGCCTTGCCTTTACCTGCCCTAATCTTTTTTTCCTTTATCCTCTCCATTTCTTTCTTCAAACCAATTTTTTTCAAAAATTCTACTAACTGAGCAGTTTTAGAAATTTCTTGAATTTTATCTTCTACAACTATAGGTAGAAACTTTAAATCCTCTACCCTATGCCCCCTCTTCTGAACCAACTCTTTTACTGCTGTAGCTGCTATGGCTGATTGAATTGCTTTTTTTCTTTCCTTATCATTAATCTTTTGTTCCCAAATTTTTTCTACCTTAGGAGGATGTGCTTCTCTTCCTTTAACTGCTTGTGGAACAATACGTGCAGCTAAATTAAGAAAAGGTACTGTCTTACCATGCAATCTTGGCAGCCTAGCCCTTTCAATGTTCATCATTCTGTATCTATGTCTTCTATAACCATGATAATGGGCAGCTGTTCTCAATCCAGCCAAAACATCTGCTCCATAAGGCTGTCTTTTTCTGCTCATGGTAGCTAAAAAAGCCCTTAAAATCAAATCTTCCCTAATAGGAGTTTTGAAAACTTCTGGCAATTCAATTTTCTCTATTGGCTTTCCCTCTAAATCAAGTACATCCACTTTCATTTTTTATCCCTTCAAAATTTGTCTAATTTCCGGCAATAAAAATTTTATTTTTCCTGGCCTAATAGCAGGCCTAATTAATACCAATCTTTTCTTCGAACCTGGCACAGAACCTTCAACAAGCAAGTAATTTTTTGGAACGATGCCATATCTAATAAAGCCACCTTTAGGAGTAATTTCCTTCCCATCTATACCAATTTTTAAAACACGTTTATTATATTCAGTCCTTGTTTGAAATCCCAATTGCCCTGCCATAGGAACTGTCCACCTTACTTTTCCAGGTCTTTCTTGGCCTAAACTACCAACATGCCTTAATTTTTGCTTTGCATGCCTTGGTTGAATTTTGACCCCAAATCTCTTTACTGGACCGGCCGTGCCTTTACCTTTTGTGACTGCAATTACATCAATTAGTTCACCCTCTTTTACCACATCGCTAACAGAAAATTCTTTCCCTAAAATATTTTTTGCATATTCTAATTTTTCCTTTAGATTTTTCCCGCCAATTTCAATTTCAAAAATTTCTGGGGTTTTTTTCTTTAAACCAGAAAGTTTTGGTTGTGTAGATATTATTAATCTTAAAGATTTTATTCTATCCAAGTTATTTTCTATTTTTGTTAAATTTTCTTGAGTTTTTTCAGAATTTATCTTAACTTTTCTTTTAATTTCCTTTGGCAAATCTTTAGCATAAACTTCTGTAAAAGCCTTTAATCCTTTTGATGATGGCTGATAAGCTCTTATTCCAATAACTCTTAATGGTGGGCAATCTAAAACCGTTACAGGAACAGTAATTTCTTGACCAAAAGTAGGGGAGCCTTTCCTATTATCTGAAATAATAGCTCTTAACATTCCAGCCTTGTAGCCGGCAAAAGCTAGGGGTTTAATTTTCTCTTCTAAAGGAAAAGTTTTAATTCTAGGATAAATTCTTCTAGCCCTTTTTCTTGGATAATAGGCTAAACTTCCTTTTCTTGGTTTTCTAACTTCTGGCATTTAAGTCACCCAGCCCATCAATTGAAATATACATTAGATTGAGAATAAATAAAAAGATTTTTATTGGTCGCTCACTCGCTTCGCTCGTTCGCTACGCTCCACTGGGCGG
>JAWADS010000008.1:0-21359 GCA_038998625.1 Candidatus Aenigmatarchaeota archaeon
GGAAATGTGTTTCTTAGATAAAACTTTTGCAACTTTAAATATCGAATCTTCAGGTTTAAAACAAATAATTTTCTTATGCATATAATCTTTAACTTTTTTCATTTTTCTCTAAAAGTATTTATTCTTTTTATTAATTAGTTTTTTATGATGGAGCAATTGAAATTAAAGAAAAGGGCTCCGAAGTCAGAAATAACGAAGAAAAGAAATGAAATGCTTATAATTATTTTTAAAAAATATTATCTAGAACATAATTATAATCCCAGAGAATTTTCGATATATGATTTGCAATCTCAAACTTCTAAAAGTATAAATGAAATAAGAGAAGCCCTCAAATTCTTTTATAAGAAAGAAATATTGACAAAGGTAAAGAGACAGCACCCCTATAAAAATGGGACGCTGTATTTTTATTCTCTAACTCAAGAAGCATGCCAAGCTATTCAGGAATTGCTGGAAAAATATTCGAATAAAATAAGTGATATTACCTATGTAGCCATTTTAAGAAAATATGGGAGAAAAAATTTCTGAAATATGCAGCAAGAGAATAGTAGGCATGAGTGTAATCATGGGGCTAAAATTTATCTAACTTTGCTTCCTTCAACTATATCTTTTTCAGGTTTTAACAAAACTACATTGCCAGCCTCGTCTTCTGCTGCGAGAATCATACATTGACTCTCCTCGCCCATAATCTTTCTCCTCTCTAAATTTACTATGAAAACAAATTTCTTTCCCTCTAGCTCTTGTGGAGAATAATAGTCTTTTAATCCGGCTATGGCTTGCCTCTGCTCTGCGCCGAAGTCTACAATAAGCTTGTAGAGATGTTTAGATTTTGGGATTTCCTCAACTTTTACAACCTTTCCAATTCGAATATCAAGATTTTGAAATTCTTGAAAAGAAATTTCTACCATATTATTCTACTTTTTTAAACAAATATTCCCCTCTTTTTATTTTTTCTCTAAATTCTTTTCTAAATTTACAACTTTTTAAATTTTTTATTTTTGTTCCCAATTGTTCAGATATTTTTTGAGCTGTGGTGGGTAAGAAGGGATATATTACAATAGAAATTATTCTACATGCCTCTAGCAAGTTATACAAAACGCTCTCTAGTTCTTTACCTTGAAGTTCCCATGGTTTTTTGTCGTTTATATATTTATTGCATGTCCTAACAAATTCCATGATTTCGTTTATAGCATTATGCAGCTCTAAATTTTCCATATATCTTTCAATTTTCTTTAAATCAAATTTTTTATCCAATTCTTTTCTACCAGAAAATTTCTTAAAACCAGATTTTTCAGCTAGAGTTAAAACGCGATTGATTAAATTTCCCAAATCTCCTAGAAGTTCACCATTGTGCCTATTTTTCAAAGCTTCTTCCGAAAAATCACCATCTTCTCCAAATGGAATTTCCCTAATCAAAAAATATCTTACAGAATCTACAGAATATTTTTTACTTAACTCTAAGGGATCAACCACATTTCCTAAACTTTTACTTATTTTTTCTCCATTTACTGTGAAAAAACCGTGGGCAAAAACTTTTTTGGGTAATGGAATACCAGCTGAAAAAAGCATAGCAGGCCATAAAGCACAATGGAATTTTATGATATCTTTACCCACTAAATGTAAATCTGCAGGCCAGTATTTTTTAAACAACTTTTCATTGCTCCCGTAGCCTATACCAGTTAAATAATTTATTAATGCATCGAACCAAACATACAAAACTTGAGAATTGTCAATTGGAACAGGAATTCCCCATTTTTGGGTTTGCCTAGATATAGAAAAGTCATCAAAAGCAGTTTTTATATATTCAATAATTTCATTTCTCCGCGCTTCAGGTTGAATAAATTCTGGATGTTTTTCTATGTAATCTAAAAGTTTTTGTTTATACTTACTCGCTTTAAAGAAGTAATTTTCTTCTTCTAAAATTTTCGGTTCGGTTTTGTGGATGGGACATTTTCCTTCTATCAATTCGCTTTTAGTCTTAAAAGCCTCGCAACCTACACAATAATAACCAACATATTTTCCTTTGTAAATATCTCCTTTCTTGTAAACTATTTCAAAAAATTTCTTTACCCCCTTTTTATGTCTTTCTTCTGTTGTGCGAATAAAATCATTGAACTGCAATCCTAGCTTTTCAAAAGTTTCCCTCCAAATTTTGGCCATTTTATCTACATATTTCTGAATATCAGTTTCTCCATGCTTCAAAGCCGCTTCAACATTTTTTTGAGAATTTTCATCAGTTCCAGTTAAAAAGAACACGTTATAACCTTTAAGTCTAAACCATCTAGTCAAAATGTCAGCCACTAATGTAGTGTAGAAATGACCTATATGCGGGGCATCGTTTACATAATAAATAGGAGTAGTTATATAAAACTTAGGTTTCTTTTTTGCTGCCTTAGATTTTTTCTCATCAATGAAAATCCCTAAAAATACTCTTTAGTTTTTATATTTAAATTTTATCTTCTTTTTCTATAAACCAAAAAATAATAGAGTAAAGCGCCCAATATATTGAGAAAAATAAGGACCAGAACCCATATAAGCCTATCTTCTAATTTTTTTCTTACTAAAACATCAATCAACATTTTGAGCCAGAAAACAAAAGCTACAATAAGTATTATAAGCCAAAATACAAAAAAAGCCCCAAAAGGTAAGAAAAGCCAATTCCAGAGCCAAAAAATATTAAACATAAATAATTATTACACTTTAATATTTAAATACCAGTGAATTTTAAGCCAACATAAGGAACTTTATTCTTTTGTTCTAAATAAAGAAGCAAAGCTGTTAGCTGCTCCACTATTCTAGAATTTTCTAAGGGTCCACCATCTATAGCTCTTACTCCTTCAATTTTTTCCACGAGCTCCATTATAACTTTTTTTGCATCTTGATGATCTGAGCAGACTACAACATCACAATCTACTGGCTTATTTAAGTCATGTAAAGCTACAGAACGAATATTATTTAAAGCCTTAACCCATTTTGCATCTTTTACACAATTCCTACAAAATTCTATTGCAGAACCTTCCCAAAGTTGAATGTTTTTGGTGTAATCTCCAGTTAAAAAACCTGCTAGTGGATTTGTAACATCTACAACAATTTTATTTTTTAAATAAGGCTTAATGTCATTCAAAATGTTTGCTAAGGCGTGCAAAGGAACAGATAAAATTATTACGTCCCCATTTTTTGCTGCATCTTTGTTAGCCATACCATCTACATCTGCATTTTTAACCATTTTCTTAATTTTTAAGGCCGCTTCCTGAGCTCTTTTCTTATCCCTAGAACCTATTAAAATTTTCTCTCCGGCTTTAGCTAGCCTTAAAGCAATACCAAACCCTTGCTCACCAGTGCCGCCAATTATTGAAACTATTCTAGACATATTATTTTTAATTTTTAATTAATTCTTTATTAATAAATTTTTAAAATCTTTGTAAGCCAGAAAAACTAAAATTAAGTTAAATTAAGAAAACAATTAAATTTACAAAATTTTATGGTCTAACAATAGTTGCAAATCTTGGGGTAACAACTAGATAACCTTCTTCCGTTCCTGCCATATCAAAACCATAACTCTGGCAAACTCTTTTTAGTTTTTGAACAGACATTTGAAAAGCTCCTAAATCTTGTTTTTGTATTTGTTTAGTTTTAACGAATAAAATATTTCCTTGTTTCAAATATTGTACAAACCTATCTATATCTGCTGTGCCTGTTAGATTCTCTACCCTTATGTTAATTTTTTCCAAAGGCTCTTGTTCTTCAGGATATTCTATAACATCTTCTTCTTTTTTTCTAAATATATCCAACAGCCCCATGGAAATCTTATATAAATAATAGTTGTTTATAAATTTATATTTTTCAAATTTGCTAATTAAATTCTTCGAAAAATTACAAAGAAGGACCTCGCGCCTATATTCTTTGTTTTATATCTCGCGCGAGGTGGACCGCCCAGTGGAGCGTAGCGAACGAGCGAAGCGAGTGAGCGACCAATAAAAATCTCAATGTCTAATTTCAAAATCAATAAACCCATAAGGACTTTCTTCTTTTACCTCAATTCTGCTAACATTTGCCAGTTCTGGACCCTTTTTACAAAATTCAAGGATTTTATTAACAGAATTTTCACTTCCTTCAAAAATCGCTTCTACTGTTCCATCTTCTGCATTCCTAACCCAACCTTTTATATCCAATTTTTTAGCAAAGCTTCTTATATAATGTCTAAAGCCTACGCCTTGCACAAAACCATGAATTTTCACAAACACACATTTTAGCTCGTCCATAATTTTACTTAACAAAAAAATATTTAAAAAGGTTGTGAAATAGATTTTATGGTAGAAGAAATTAAGGGGAAAAATAAAAAATATTATGCTTGCGAGGTTTGCGGGTTTGTTTATGATAATAAACAAATTGCAGAAAAATGTGAAGATTGGTGTTCTAAGCACAGCACGTGCTCTCTTGAAATAACAAGGTTTGCTTTATATAGAAGTAGGCAAGATATAAAATAAAGGGGGTAAAATGAAAGAAGTTATATTGGTTAAAACAAAATGGTGTCCATATTGTCCCAGTGCTTCTACCCTTTGGAAGGAGTTGAGTAAAAAGTATAAGTTTAATTATAAAGAAGTTGATGCCGCTTCATCAGAAGGTCAAGAGCTTGTGAGCAAGTTTAATATAATGGCTGTACCCACCACTATCATTGACGGAAAAGTTGCTTTTGTTGGCGTGCCATCAAGGGAAAAAGCAGAACAAGCTATAAAAAGTTAAGGTAATGAAATGGTGAGTAAGAAATCTAGATCTAAAGGAGAAACTCAAATTATAAAAATTGAGGGAAAATATTCGCAACTAATTTTTGAATGCGCCATTTGCGCACGAATTTACAACAAACCTGGAATATGTGACATTTGCAAAGTTACTCTAAAACCTAAAGGAGGTTAGATTATATAGAAGTTTATGATGTAATTATCATTGGAGGTGCAGCTGCAGGTCTAACCGCAGCCATTTATTCAGCTAGAAGAAAAATGTCAACTCTTATCATAACAAAAGATGTTGGTGGGCAAGTTTTAGGAACAGATGTTGTGGAAAATTATCCTGGCTTTTTATCTATTTCTGGAAAAAACCTCTCAATGAGAATGATGAAACAAGCTATAAAAGCTGGCGCGCAGTTGATTCAAGATGAAGTTATTGGAATAGAGGAAAATGGAAAAGAGGAAAATTTTCCTATTTACATAGTAAAGACTGCTAAAGGAAACGAGTATAGGGCAAGAACTATTATTTTAGCTTATGGTAAAACTCCTAGAAATCTAGATGTACCAGGGGAGGCTGAGTTTGGTGGAAAAGGAGTTTCTTATTGTGCAACTTGCGATATGCCTCTTTTCAAAAATAAAACTGTTGCAATTGTTGGTGGTGGCAACTCAGCTTTTGATGCAGCCCTTTATGCCAGTAAGATTTGCAAAAAAGTTTATTTAATCCATCGAAGGAAAGAATTTCGAGCTTTTGAATATTTAATTGATCAAGCTAAAAAAAGACCAAATATTGAGTTTTTGCTCGACACAATTGTTACCGAAATTTTAGGTATTCAGCATGATGGAGCAGCTAGGGTTACAGGAATAAGAATAAAGAATGCTGAAACAGGAGAAGAGAAAATTATTGATGTAGATGGAGTCTTTGTTGAAATTGGAAGTGTGGTAAAAATCGATATGATAAAGAATTTGGTTAAATTGGATGAAAATAATCAAGTCGTGGTTACTAATATGCAAGAAACTTTTTATCCAAATTCTGACGAAATTAGGCCAGGAATTTTTGCCGCAGGTGATTTAACCAACACGCCAGTAAAACAATTAGTTGTATCTGCAGCTGAAGGTTGCAAAGCTGCCATGCAAGCATATAATTACCTCCATAATCTTACTCCCAAATTCATTGCTGATTGGGTTGCTAAGAAGCATGGGGGAAAAGAATAATGAATATAAGAAAGGAAGCCTTAAAGCTACATAAAAAGTTTAGAGGGAAAATTGAGATCAAAAACAAATTTCCCATTAAAAACCAAAAAGATTTGTCTCTAGCTTATACCCCTGGAGTCGCAGAAGTTAGTAAGGAGGTAGCAAAAAACTCTTCTCTTGCATATTATTACACATCCAAATGGAATCTCGTTGCTATAGTTACAGATGGTTCAAGGGTTTTGGGTTTAGGTAATATCGGCCCCTTGGGAGCATTACCAGTTATGGAAGGCAAAGCTTTGCTTTTTAAATATTATGCTAATGTAGACGCCTTTCCCATTTGTTTAGCTACGCAAGATACAGAGAAAATTGTAGAAACTGTTAAAAACATAGCTCCAGTTTTTGGAGGAATAAATTTAGAAGATATAGATGCTCCAAGATGTTTTGAAGTTTATGATGGGCTTAGAGATTTAGATATACCTGTTTTTCACGATGATCGCCATGGTACGGCAGTAGTGGTTTTGGCTGGATTAATTAATGCCTTAAAAATAGTGAAGAAGGATTTTTTTGATGCAAGAATAGTTATCGGAGGAGCAGGGGCTGCAGGTATTGGAGTAGCAGAGCTTTTGGTATATTATGGTTTTAAAAATTTGATTTTAGTGGATTCTAAAGGAATCTTGTATGAAGGAAGAAAAAATATGGATAAGTATAAACAAGAGATTTCTAGGGTTACTAATAGAGAAAAAATTAAAGGAAGTCTAGAAGAAGCCTTAAAGGAAGCAGATGTTTTCATTGGTTTGACAGGAGTTCCAAATTTAATTAAAAAGGAAATGATAAAATCAATGAATAAAGATGCGATTATATTCGCATTGACCAACCCATTTCCAGAAGTCATGCCAAGGGACGCGATTTCAGCGGGGGCTAAAATAGTTGCTACAGGAAGGTCAGATTTACCTAACCAAATTAATAATTCATTAGCATTTCCTGGAATTTTTAGAGGAGTTCTAGATGCTAGAGCAAGAAGAATAAATGAAGATATGCAAATAGAAGCAGCAAAGGCCATTTCAAATATGGTGAAAGAAAAAGATTTGAGAAAAGGAAAAATAGTTCCAGATATGGTTAAAAAAGATGTGGCAAAAATTGTTGCTAAAGCCGTTTATAGAGTTGCAAAAAATAGAGGTTAAGTTATGCAGATTGAAAAGTTTGCTGACGAATTCGGGCCAGAATATGTTATAGAGGTTTATGATCCTGGCATAAACCTAAAAGGAATTTTGGTTATTTACAACACAGCTCGCGGCACGGGCAAAGGTGGAATTAGAATGTCACCCACCATAACTACTGAAGAAATCTTTCGCTTAGCAAGGATTATGACATGGAAGACTGCTCTAGCTGATTTGCCTTGGGGAGGAGCTAAAGCTGGTATTAAAGCGGACACTAAAAAAATCTCTTTAGAGGAAAAAAAGAATTTAATGAAGAGCTTTGGTAGAGCGTTAAGATTCATTGCTCCAAAACTTTATATAGCTGCTCCAGATGTTGGTACAGGAGAAGAGGAGATGAGATGGTTTGTGGAAGGAAATGGAAATTTGAAATCTGCTACTGGGAAGCCAAAAGACTTGGGAGGAATTCCCCATGAATTAGGGTCCACTGGCTATGGAGTTTTTCACTCAGCTTTAATAGCAGTGAAATTTAAAAGAATAAAACTAAATGAGCTTACTGTGGCAATAGAAGGTTTTGGAAACGTGGGAATTTCTGTTGCTAAATTTCTTTTTGAAGCTGGTGCAAAAATTGTTGCTGTGAGTGATAGCAAAGGATGTATTTATAACCCAGAGGGTATAGATTTTCAAAAATTATATCAAGTAAAAAAAGAAACTGGAAGTGTGATAAATTATAAACCAGGAGAAGTTTTAGAAAATGAAAAAATTTTTGAATTGAATGTTGATATGATTATTCCTTCAGCCTTACCTGATGTGATTAATGAAAAAAATGTGGACAAAGTCAAGGCAAAAATTATAGTGGAGGCTGCTAATATTCCTATAAGGTATGAGATTGAGAAAATTTTACATGAAAAAGGAGTTTTGATTATACCCGATTTTGTAGCTAATGCTGGTGGAGTAATTTCTTCTTATGCTGAATATCGTGGCTATGATGAACAAAAAATGTTTAAGCTTGTGGAGAGAAAGGTCAAGAAAAACACAAAGCTGGTTTTGGATTCGATAAAAAAAGAAAATATTTTACCTAGAGAGGCAGCTGAAAAAATTGCAAAAGAAAGGGTAAAAGAAGCGATGGTGAAGAGAACAACATAAAAATCTATTCTTCTAAAGGTTCAGCCATTTTTTTGAAATCTTTGTCTTTTGTTTGAATATATAAGCAATAACCCAAATTTTCCTTCAAAGGTCCTTTTAACTCTTCCCCCGGAATTTTTTCTACCTCATCCTCTGTAAAGGGTGGTATTCTACTTATAGTCCAATTTTGTTTGCCATATTTCAAGTTGTATATCTCTTTCGCTCTTTCTATGATTTTTTCATCAATAATTTTTTTGACAAAATCTTTTTTTGCTACTTCTCTCAGAATCAAATCAGATATAATTTTTTTTAATACTCTATTTTTTTCTTCTTTTTTCGCGTTTGGTGCAATGTTAGTAAGTAATTTTGAAATGGCTGGAATGTTTTTTAGAGCTGAATATTCTGTATAAATCTTTCCTCCAATCTTTCTTGATTTTAATAAAACCCTTTCCGAAACTTTATCAACATCATAAGGATCTATTATAATTAAGCCGTGAAGTAAAGCGCTTTTTACACCCCAAATAATGGCATGGCTAGCCACAACTTTTTCATCAATTTTTATCGTTGAAGCTTTGTTATCAACTTCAACATTTTCAACTCCCAATTCTCTTAAAGCATTGGCAACTTTTTCTGCAAAATAGGCCCTCATATCTTCATAATTTCTAAAACTTCCATCCCTCGGAACAACAAAACAATAAGCTAAGATATTATTTCCAACATGTACATGTGAACCACCTGTGGGCCTGCGGGTAATTTCAAAGCTATTGTCAACTTTTTTAATTACATCCGTAGCTTGAGCATAACCTAGAACAACAGAATCCTTTTGAAAATCAAAAAATCTAATACTTGCTTTATTATCTAAACTTGCTTTTTTAAGGAAAAATTCTTCTAAAGCCATATTAATTTTTGCAGTAAATGTGCCTAGGCCCCAATATTCATATCTATACATAATTAATAACCTCTTATAAACTCGCAACTTGGAGAAACTTCCACAAAATGTTTTGCTTTACCTTCTCGAAAAGCGGAGCATTGGTTTTGTGGCAGATTGTCTACATCTTGCCTAGGCATATGTGCAACATCACAAACCCAGTTAAGTAAATCATTTATAGGATTGAGAAGACAGGGGCCATTCTCTAAATTTTGGCCTAAATATAAAGCCCTTTCACACTCTTTAATACAAATTTCCTTCGCTTTTTCAAACTCAGATTTTTGAGGAGTTTTGAAGGCAGATGAAAAATACGAAATTGAGAAGATGATTATGAAACTAATAACGATTAATAAAATCAGAATTTTTTTCATACTCATAAATATTCCTTTGTTTTTAAAATCTTTTGCTTTTACAAAGAAGGACCTCGCGCCTATATTCTTTGTTTTATATCTCGCGCGAGGTGGACCGCCCAGTGGAGCGCAGCGAACGAGCGAAGCGAGTGAGCGACCAATAAACCCCTCACTCTTCTACTTTATTTTTTTCCTTCAACTTTTTTCTTCCACTAATAGCTCCGCCTATAAGTCCACCAAGGGCAGAAAGAAAAATCCCCACTAAGCTAATTATACCAACAACACTACCAATTATACCGCCAACACCAATTCCAATGAAAGCTCCTGTTATTCCGCCAAAAACTGTACCTACTGCTCCAAAAAATATAGGAATAAACAAAAGCAAAAATATTGGCCCAAGGAGGCCAGCGGCAAGTCCTTTTATTGTTCCTCTAGAGATTAGACCAGCTATAAAACCAGAAATCAAGGCACCAAAAAAAGGTAAGAAAAAGTTTAAGGGAATGAATAAAATAAAGGATAAAAGTAATCCTGTTAAAAATCCCATAATTTTATTTTGATGTGTAGAAATAAATCTTTAAAAAGATTGAGAAGAGTTAAGTTATTATGGGCATAAGAGAACCTTTTGTTGGTTTTAAGTTGAATAGGAGTAAAAAGGTTATTAAAATAGAAGATATACGAAAATATCTACGCCATACACCAAAAGACGAGTTATTAAATTTAGTAGCCGGAATTAATTATCCTAAAATAGAACGAGAGGATTCAAGATTAATAAAGGCCGCGGATCTTCAAGAAAAATGTGAAGATTTTTTGAAATGTTATAAATATTATACTAAAATCCATGAACCCCCCTTTCTTAGTTTTGAAGCTGCGCAAAGATGTTTAGGTCGACTGAAAATTCCTGTTGCAGTATATCAAAAACATTTAAACCAATATTCTGAGATGGATGATTTTTTATAAATAATTTTTCATTTCTCTTATCATTTCCCTTTCAGTTTCTAAAACAACTTTTCTTATTTTATCTAAAGCATCAATATTACAAGAAACACTTTTTATTCCATTTTTCACTAAATACCTTACCATTTCAGGACTGCTACCTGCTTCGCCACAAATAGAAGTTTCTATGTTATAACGATTACAAACTTTTATTACATATTTCAACAACTTCAAAACAGCTGGGTGAGTTTCAGAAAAGAGTTTTGCAATTCTTTCATTGTTTCTATCCACGCCCAAGACCAACTGGGTTAGATCATTAGTTCCAAAACTTACAAAATCAATCCCCTCTTTGCAAAAACTTTCTATTTCTAAAGCTGCCGCAGGAGTTTCAATCATTATTCCCATTTTCACTGTATCAGGAAGTAAAATTTCATTAGATATTTCTCTAGCTTTTCTGAATTCGTCTACAGAAATAATAAAGGGTAACATAACATGAACGTTAGTTAAACCTTCTTCATGTAATGCCTTTATAGCTTCCAACTCTGCCTTCAAAATTTCAGGCTCATCTAGACTTCTCCTTATTCCATGCCATCCTAACATAGGATTAGATTCATAAGGCTCTTCTTCCCCACCTTTTAAATTTCTAAATTCATCGCTTCTTGCATCTAGAGTTCTTACCCAAATGGGTTTAGGATAAAACGCTTTAGCAATGGGTTTAATTCCTTCTAATAAAATTTTTTTGTAATCTTCTGCTTTTCCTTCCCTTATGAGCTTTGCTGGATGCACTCCAAAATTTACAATCATATGTTCTATTCTTAATAAACCAACTCCATCAGCTTTCTTCACAATTTTTTCTAATTTTTCAGGAAATGCTAAATTAACTTTTACTTGTGTAACAGTAGAAATGCCTTCTGGCGGCTTTATCTCTTCCTCGATTTTCTCTTCAGGATTAGAAATTGTTACATCTCCTTCATAGATAAAACCATGGTAAGCATCCACAGTAATAAACATTCCATCTTTCAGAATTTTAGTTGCTTCTTTTGTTCCTACTATACAAGGAATTCCCATTTCCCTGCTTACTATTGCAGCATGGCTGGTGCTACCACCCAAATCTGTAATAATAGCTGAAGACTTGCTCATAGTTGGAACTAAATCAGGAGAAGTCATGGTGGTTACTAGAATATCTCCTGGCATAACTTTTGTTATATCTTTTATATCGTAGACTATCCTCACTATACCTTTTGCTATACCTGGGGAGGCAGCTAAACCTTGTAAAATGGGTTTTGCTTTAATGGCAATTTCTTCTACTTTAGCCTTAGTTGTCACTGCTCTTGTTTGAACAATAGCAATTCTACCCATTTCTATTGCAAACTCTATATCTTGCGGATGATTATAATGTTCTTCTAAAATTTTTCCATAATTTGCTAACCTCAAAATTTCATCGTCTGTTAAAACTTGCGCATTTATTTTATCTTTTGGTACTGGAATCTCTACAGTTCTATCAGTAGCATAATCTCTGCTTCTCATAATATCTTTTTTTCCAATCTTTTTTTCCACGATTTTTCCATCTTTAGAGACTTTATACATATCTGGCTCCACTTCCCCTGAAACTAAAGTTTCTCCCAATCCCCAAGTAGCCTCAATAACTGTTACATCTTCTCCCGTTACTGGATCTATAGTAAACATTACTCCAGATTTTTCAGAATTTACCATGCGCTGGACAACTACAGCTATACTAGCTTTGGTAAAACCATGTTTAGTTCTATAAAAAATTGCCCTAGGCTCATAAAGGCTTGCCCAACATTTTTTCACAGCATTCAACAATTCTTTAAACCCCTTGACATTGAGAAAACTGGCTTGCTGCCCTGCAAAACTAGCTTCCAACAAATCTTCAGTAGTAGCGCTACTTCTCACCGCCACCAAAGCCAGATCTCTACCAGCAGAAATCAATTCCAATGCTCTAACATCCATTATTTTATCAGAAATCGATAGGTTTCGATAAGCTTCTAAAATTTCATTTTTAATAGTAAAAGGAATTTCTTGGCTCAAAATTAATTCTTTAATTTTTTTTGAGGTGTTCAATAATTGTTCTGTATTGTCGACATCTGTAGCTGCAATAAACTTTTCTATAGGCTCTCTTATCTTAGTTACATCTAAAAATTTGTCAAAGGCCTTAGCAGTTATTATAAAACCGAAAGGAACTGGAATTTTTAATTTAGTCATTTCTCCCAAGTTTGCTCCTTTCCCACCAACTAATAACACATCATCCTTTCCTACTTGATCGAACCACTTAATATATTCCATAATTAATTATTTGTGAGAAAGAAATTATAATTTATGAAATATGAAAATTTTTCCTTACTAAGTGATGAGGAAGTCATAAAATATTCAAAAACCCCTGAAGGAAGGGAATTTCTAAAATTATGGTTACGTGAAGCTCAAGATCAATTTGTTAAATATAAGTCTCTACTATTAAATTTACACCATCAAATTTTAACATTAGATAATGATATACTGAGAAGATCTGTTTTTGACGAGACACGTCAATACTTAGAGAAAAAACGTCAAGATTTGCAAAACAATCTTGATAGAATTAAAGGTTTTAGCGACGAGCTTTATAAAAAAATAAGTATTGTGCAAAGGCTTACAACGAATTTCAAACCTATCCCTACCGTAAACTTATTCCAAAATATTAAACCTTTTAAGATCAAGCTTTTCGAAGTCTTGGCAATAACTTTTATAGTTCCCTTGTTCTTATTGATGTTTAATTATTTCAAAAATCTATCTAAAGCAAATTATATCATAACTGGTCAAGCTGTTTATCCAATAGCAAATTATTTTTTTGTTAGCATATTTTTAGGAATTTTCATTCTACTTTTTTTAGTGTTTGTTTTTAAGAAAAAATAAGCTATTCGGCAACAAGAATTCTTATAGGAGTTGAGATTTTTGAACCAAATTTTTTCAAAGCTTCCTTACCAATTTCTAGTTTATCTTTATTTAATCTCAGTTCCACCAACCTTTCACCTTTAATGGCTTGTATAGCCCTGTTGGTGGGCTTTCCAAAGGCTAATCTCATTCCTTGTGAATATCTATCTGCACCAGCCCCAGTGGCTATGGGCTTTTCTCGAATAACATGATGGGGATATTTCAAAATTTTCATAAAATAATTATTGCCTCCTAATTTTTTCTCTAAAAATTTATGAGCCGTTACTCGCGCAGCTTCTATGGCATTATCCCTTATTTGCACACTTTTATCAGCTAGCAAGTAAAGAATGGCATCAAATACACCATTTTTATTTCCCATTTCAAATTGATGAGTTTTTGGAAAAGGCACTCCTACAACATAGCTTTTTCTTGGTACTTTTTGAGATACTCTAGTGTAAGGTCTTTCTATTCTTCGAACTGTTCTTCCAGGTCTGAGGGCCATAATATCACTATCTAATATTTCTCTTTAAAAAGATTTAGAATATAGTATTGCAATATAATCTCCTTCTGATATTTTTAATGTTTTAGATTTTTTTATAATCTCTTCTGATATTTTTTTACCATTCTCTGTTAGTCTTATTGTTTTTTCTTTACCTTCCTGAAAATCGATAAGGTTTTTTGATTTTAAACTACGAACAGCTTTAATAAAATGAGACTGAAAACCAGGATCATATTTTTCCCTACCTTTTCTTTCGCAAATTTCATCATAAAGTTCATTTATTAAATAAATTCCCTTACCAAGATGGTACAGAACAATTTTTTCCGCTGGGGACAAATTTAATTTTTCGTATTTCAACCTTGTCTACCTCACATTTGAAATTTTTAAACGACTGCTAACGATAAAGTTAGTTAATTTCTATTTTTAAAGAGATGTGATAATAAAAAAATAATGTTAAAATATAAAAGTTCAGGAAATATAAAAAAATTAGGAGGTTGATGAAAAAATGGCTGGATTGGTTGTAAAATCTGCTGTTAGAGCTGCTTTAAAAGGTATGAGAGCGAGTGGTGATTTCTTTAAGGCTTTAGACAAGCATGTTGCTGATGAGTTAGCAAAGGCTGTAGCAAGAGCTAAAGCTAATGGCAGGAAAACTCTGAGACCAGAAGATTTGTAAATATCTTTATATCTTTAGGGCCCACAAAAGGAAAAAAATTTAAAGTTATTATTTCATAGAATTTTTGATAGAAATGAGTTTAGAAATTCTTTACCTACCTGCAGCCATCTCTATAGGATTAGGTATTAGTTATACAATCCTTAAGATAAACGGCCGTGGATATGATCTATTCGGTAAAAAGTTTGGTTTTAGGCCTACCGATGGTCTTGCTGTAAAGGATTTGAAAGAAGCGCAGAGATACTTAATGGAGGAGATAAATCAATTAAATTCTTTAATAAATTATTATAATAAAAATTCAAAAGGTTCGGGAGCTATAATTGATTTAGTGTATGAAGTTGAATTATTAAAAAGACGCTTAGAGGATTTGAAAGCTTCTATAATTAAAGGTTAGCCAGAAATTTTTATTAATAGAAAAACAACTTCTATTAATGAAAGTTATTGGATTAACTGGAACTATAGGCGCTGGTAAAGAAGTTATTGTTGATTATTTGAAAAGAAAATATTCTTGTTGGTATGTTTCCCTCTCCTCCATAATTCGTGCCGAGTTGGAAAAAAAGAAAAAAGATTTTAACAGAAAAACTCTGCAAGACCTGGGAAATGAGATGAGGAAAAAATATGGGAAACATATATTAGCAAAATTAGCCACAGATTTCATGCAAAAAAATAGACAGATTTTAATAGTTGATGGGATTAGAAACGATGGTGAAGCGGATTACTTAAGGAAAACTTTTAAAGATGACTTTATTCTAATCGCAGTGGATGCTCCAAGGGAAATTAGGTTTGAAAGAACATTAAAACGAGGCAGACCCACAGATCCAAAAACTTTCGAAGAGTTTTTAGAAGTCGATGAAAGGGATCAAGGAAAAAATGAACCAGAATATGGACAGCAGGTTAGAAAATGTATAGAAATGGCAGATATAGTTTTCATTAATGACGGCACCATTGAAGAGTTTGAAAAAGAAATTGATAAAACCTTAAGCCAGATTAAAATTTAATTTTTTGAAAAATAAAATCTAATCCTCCAAGCCTCCCTAATAAACTATAAGAACTACCTTGCTGTTTTTCCATCTCCTTTAAATCTCCTCTTTTCTTTAACAGGGCATTTATTTTCTTTATATTTTCTTCCGACTCTAAAGCAGCCTTCTTACTATCACCTATGCCACAAGAATTCCCAACTCCTACAATAATTATTATGCCTTTTTCTTTAGTCCTTTCTACAGCGTCTTCTACACGCTTTAAGGCTTGAGGAACTACCCTCAAAATTTCAAGCCTCATAGGCATAATAGCTTCCTCAGGAAGCATTTTAATAATAATCGAATCTAAAGGTAAGTTTTTAGCTGTAGCTATATTTTCAATATAGCTTTTATCTACACCAATACCTCCAATGGCGGCACCTACTCCTTCTGCTATAGCGCCTGTTTTTTCTCCCTCTAACTTTGCAGCAGCATCTATGGTTATAATTTTTGCTATTTTATTTCTCTTCACTAAATTTTCCACAGCTTTGCCTATCTTGCCCAACCTGCCTCCAGGGCCCTTAGCTTTTAAAACAAAAGTTTGTCTTCCTTTTATTTTCCTCCTGGCCATTACCACATCTTCTGCTATCTCTATTGTTTTTGAATTTCCTATCAAGTGCGCAGCTATGAGGGGACCTATAGAATCGCCAATAGGCCAGCCATTAGTCAAAGCTTCTGTACCCTTGAGCAAAGCCTTAGAAATCCTTTCAATCATAGGTAATTGCATCTGCAAAACTAGAGCTAGTTGTAGATTTTTCGTTTTCTTTATTAATTCTACAAAATGTCTAACCAATTTTGCCACTTGATTTAAGCTTATGGCCCCAGATAAACCCATCATTAAGTTGGCCTGCTCCTCCTCATTGAAATTGGGTGCAATTTGTTTCACAAAAAGCTTAAACCTCTTTTCTGAAAGATTCAACAAATGCTCAATTTTTCTTATTATACCATAAGGATCTAAACTTACAGGCTCTATCACAAAAAATTCTAAAAAATTTGAAATAGCTTCCCTCACATCCCTTCCTGTCTTTGCAACTTTTTTAATTATAATATTTTTACCGGAACGCATTAGACTTTCGATTAATAAAGCTTTTTGTTCAAGTTGTGTTAAAGCTTGATAAAGAAGAATTCTTGGGTAAAAGTAGAAAAATATCATGAGCACAATAAACCAAATTATATTACCTAACCAGTCACCACCTATTTGCATATTTAAGAACAAAGGCTCCACCTTTTTAAACCCTCATCTATATTTTAATAGCTTGTGTACATAATATTAATATTGGGTATTTATAAGGGTTTTGGGTCTTCAGAATGACGTGGAAAAGCTTATTGATAATTTTTTTAATTTTAGCTATAGGAGGCCTTTTATTCTTTACTCGGCAAGGCAAACAATATGCAGACTTCCTTATCACAACAGTGGGAAGATTTCTCGCTACTTATGGCATAAATTTTCCTAGTCTTGGTTTCAGCGGTCAAAGTTTTCCAATACAAGTTTCGATAGATAAAGAATCTTTTAGAAAAGTTTCCTTTGATGCTTTAAACTCTTCTATAAGGGCTGTTGGTTTATGTGTAAGTGACATAAAAATTGAAAATCTCTTTATTGATAAAATGTCTAAAAATTGTGATGTAGTTGTCAAAAATGGCAATGGTAAAATTGATTTTACTGTTGGAGGGAGCTTACTTATTTCTGTAAACTCCCCTGAAATAATTTTGAATGGTGAAAATTATTATGCTAGCAATTCAAATCTTGATGTGAAAGTTGAAATATTACCTGAAGCTTTAAGTTTGGTGGGAATAAAGAACAATGAGCTATCATTAAATGTTTTGTTTGGGGAGGCAAAAAAATTAAGGGAAGATGGTAGTATAGATGTTTTGAAGAATCTTTATAACGAAACAGTTACAATAAGCAATTTTGTTGGAAGCCTAGAGTTAAGTGATTATAAATATATTTTGAGGGGCTTCTCTACACAAATAAAAGGTTTAAATTGGGTGTTGAAATAAATTTAAAACAACAAAAAAGTTTTAGAATAAATTTTTGAAAATTTTAAAGGAGGTTTGATATTATGTATAGAACTATAAGAACTTCTCGCAGAGTTAGGATGGGGGAAGAAAGGAATGTGGCTTTATTTGTTGATGGCCCCAACATGTTAAGAAAGGAATTTATGATTGATTTAAGAGATTTGAAAAAAAGGGCCCAAAAGTATGGAAGAGTTATTGTGGCTAAAGTTTTTATAAATCAATTTGCACCAGAAAAGCTAATTGAAGCGATAATAAATGAAGGCTATGAATCATTAATGATTTTGGCAGAAAAAGAAGAAGAGGCAAGTGATGTAGATGTTGCCTTAGCGGTGTCTGCAATTGAAACTATTTTAACTAAGGATATAGATGTGGTGGCAATAGCCACAAGGGACGCAGATTTTTTACCAGTAGTACAGAAGGCTAAAGAATATGGAAAAACTACGGTAGTTTTTGGGGCGGAGCCAGGATTTAGCAGTAGCTTAAAAAATGCTGCTGACTTTGTGGAAATTTTGTGAAAGATTTAATTTTTTTATTGGCTCGCTCCACTGGGCGGTCCACCTCGCGCGAGATATAAAACAAAGAATATAGGCGCGAGGTCCTTCTTTGTTTGTTTTTTATTTTTTTGAAAAATTTTAAGAATTAAAAATTTAATTATGTGGCAATTAGTTAGGCCCGATGCTGTTTTTGGTTTAGAAGTATCTCTTGTGAAAAAACTTTTACCAAGATATATAAAAGTGGTAAAAAACGAATTGCCGGCCAATTTTCAGATCTTAAAAAGAATTAGTGTAAAACAAAAAACTAAAAATTTTTGGCAAGTGCATGAAGATAAAATGAAGGAATTTTACGAATTAAAAGAAAAGATTGATAGCAAAGAAGTTAAGTTAGAAGATTTAAAAATTCCAAAATTTTCCTTGCTGGACTTGAAAATCCAATTGGTTAAAAAAATTATGGAAAGTTGTGATTTGTGTGAGAGAAATTGCAAAGTGAATAGGTGGAAGGGAGAAATAGGAGTTTGCAAAGTGGGTAATAAATGCTTAATTTCTTCTGAGTTTGTTCATTTGGGAGAAGAACCGCATATAACGCCAAGCCACACAATATTTTTCATGGGTTGTCCTTTTAAATGCCAATTTTGCCAAAATTGGGAAATAAGCCAATGGTATGAAACTGGAATCGAAGTAACTCCCGAATTTTTAGCCAGAGCTATAGAAAAGAGAAGAAAAATGGATGGAGTGAGAAATGTAAATTTTGTTGGAGGCGAACCAACCCCACATCTATACTGGATTTTACTGGCTTTAAAAAATTGTAAAGTAAATATTCCCACCCTTTGGAATTCTGATATGTATATGACAGAAAAAACCATGAAAATTTTAGATGGAGTTATAGATATGTATTTATCTGACTTTAAATATGGAAACGACAAATGCGCCTTAAGGCTTTCTATTGTTTCCAGATTCTTTGAGGTCTGCAGTAGAAATCATTTGTTAGCTAGCAAGCAAGCAGAAATTACTTTAAGACATTTAATATTACCCAATCATATCGAATGTTGCACTAAACCTGTTTTAAAATGGATTGCTGAAAATATTAAAGATAAATGCTTAGTAAATTTAATGGATCAATATTATCCTTGCTGGCAAGCCAACAAGTTTCCAGAAATAAACAGAAAAATCACTTTAGAAGAATTCAAAGAAGCTGTTGATTATGCCAAAAGTTTAGGTTTAAATTTCATTATTTAAAGGTTTAAATATAAATTTCAATATTTAATTTTTCTAATTAATAATTGGACCCGTGCGGTAATAGGATAGCCGGCGAAGCTAGCTGAAGGCTTCGGACCTCGAGGTGAGGGTTCGAGTCCCTCCGGGTCCATGCTCCCGTCGTCTAGATGAGCCCTTAAAGCTCAGGAAAATCCGGTTAAGGACAGTCGCTTCTCGAGCGACTAACACGGGTTCAAATCCCGTCGGGAGCACTCTTAAAATTTTTATTCATATTTCAAAACCAATTGATTATTTTCTTCATCAAACTCTTCAACATTATTTTCTGGATCTAAAAGCAAACTTATTTTATTAAACCTTTTACCAACATAAATATTGCCTAATTTTACAATAAAAATTTCAGTAGGTTGAAGGGGTTCGATTGTATAATTTGTAATGAGACTTCCATCTCCTTTGATTTCTACTTTAACTGAAGGGGAAGCTAGGATTCCTCCATTTCTTACAGTAAAACTTACATTAAGGTAAGGACCAAAAGTAGTAGCAGTGGTATTGAGAAAATATAAATCTGGTAAGGCTTTTGTTTTATAAAGTTCTTTAATTGTTTGCTTAATTTCTAGAGTAAAATCTTGCTGACAGTCTTCATAAGGATACATTATACTTTTTGAATCATTTACATGATCTAATCCTAGCACATGGCCAAGCTCATGCAAAATTCTTATAGGTTTTACACAATCTTTTGTAGTAGCAAAAATCTTTGCTATAGCTTCTAAAGTTAAATTAAAATAATCTGTGGGAAAAATTTTGGTAGGACCACCTTCACCCAATTTTGTTATTATATATTCTCCTTCCCTCTTACTTTCGACTTCAGTAGTGCAATTAATAAATAATTGATAATCATTCCCAACTTCTTTAAAAGAAACAACATTATCTGTTTCTGATTGCCACAATTGCATCGAATATCTTATTTTGCTCATCATAGAAGGATTGCAAGTGAGATTATCGATTTTTACTAGTATTGGCATTTTGGCCCATCTAATGTTTGGATGAAGGAGGGGATGGGTTATGTTAAGTGTGATATTTTTTATTTGATACTGATAAGGTTGGAAGCCTCTGATTTCTCCAGAAGGTAGAGTTGTTTCTTGCGTCAGATTTTCCTTCCTTTCAACAGTGAATTTTTTTATTTCTGTTGGGATAAAATAAAAATCTGATAAATAGAGGAATAAAATTATGAAGAAAATTATGATTAATATTGCAATTGCCATGGATGTGGCCATAATTTTTCCTTAAATTTAAAATTGAATTTTTTCAACTTATTATTATAGCCAAAAATGTCGAAAAAATTTCTTTGAAATTTCATCAATTTTTTCAAAGTCTTCTTTTCTTAATTTCCACCCCACTGCTCCTGCATTTTCTTCAATATGTTTTATATCACTGGCTTTAGGGATTGCCACTACAGGTTTTTTGCTAATGAGCCAATTTAAAGTAACTTGCGCCATAGTTTTATTATATTTTTTAGCTATTTTTTCTAGTTCATAGTGAAGCTTAGAATATTTTTTATCAAATAAATGCCCTTGTGCAAAAGGACTATAAGCTATTACTGTTATTTTCTCTTTTTCGCAAAAGGGTAAGAGATCTCTTTCTATATCCCTCGCCAATAAGCTATATTCAACTTGGTTCGAAACTATCTCATTTTTCTTTAATGCATTTTGCGCGGCAATAGTTTCCTCGACAGAAAAGTTGCTGACTCCGATATATCTAATTTTCCCCTCTTTAACTAATTTTTCCATAGCCCTCATAGTTTCTTCTATAGGCACAAACTTATTGGGCCAATGCAATTGATAAAGATCAATTTGCTTTATTCCCAACCTTTTTAAGCTGGCATTACAAGCTTTTATTACATCATTATATCTAAAATGTTCAGGAGAAACCTTTGTAGCAACGAAAACATTGTCCTCATCTTTAATAGCCTCGCCAACTATTTCTTCAGTTCCATACATTTCTGCTGTATCAATAAATCTCATCCCTTTTTTTATACCAAATTTCAAAGCTTCTACCTCATTTTTTATATCATTGCTTAAATTCCAAGTTCCCATTCCAATAACAGGAATTTTTTCTCCCGTTC
>JAWADS010000009.1:0-17155 GCA_038998625.1 Candidatus Aenigmatarchaeota archaeon
AATAAATGCTTCTATGGAAAATTTAGCAGAAGAAATAGAAAAGATAACTCGAAAAGAACAGTGAAAGTATGTTTAACTTACTTAAGAAGAAGCTATCAAATTTAGTTGAAAAAATCTCAAGAAAAACTGAGGAAGAAGAAATAGAAGAAAAAAAGGTAAAGCCTAGTTTAGTAGAAAAACTTTTTAAAAAAATTGCAGTAAAAAAATTGAAGGAAGAAGATATTACTCCTATTCTAGATGAATTTGCTTCGGATTTGATTGAGGCTGATGTAGCTTTAGAAGTGGCTGAAAAAATTGTTAATGATTTGAAAAAAGATTTAATCGGAAAAGAAGTGAGAAGAGGTAAAGAAGAAGAAATAGTTATAGATAGCTTAAAAAAAAGCTTGCTAAACATTTTATCTGTTCCTGAAATTGATTTAATGAGATTAGTAAAAAATAAAAAGCCTTATGTTATTTTATTTTTAGGTTTTAATGGCTCTGGAAAAACCACTAGCATCGCTAAATTAGGAAAATATTTGATAGATAATGGTTTTTCTTGTGTCTTTGCTGCTGCCGATACTTTTCGAGCTGCTGCTTTGGAACAATTAGAAGAGCATGCAAAAAAAATTGGAGTAAATGTTATTAAACATAGATATGGTGCCGACCCAGCTGCCGTAGTTTATGATGCCATACAACACGCTAAGGCTAAAGGAATCGATTTTGTTTTATGTGATAGTGCTGGTAGAGCCCATACAAACAGAAATTTAATGGAACAAATGAAAAAGATTATTAGAGTAAACAATCCTGATTTAAAAATTTTAGTTATGGATTCTTTAACTGGAAATGATGCAGTTATGCAAGCTAGAATGTTCAATGAAGTAGGAATTGATGCAACAATTTTTACAAAGGTTGATGTTAACGAAAAAGGAGGGGCAATATTATCAGTTACCCATGAATTAAAAAAACCTATTTTATTCCTTGGAGTTGGTCAAAGATATGAAGATTTTATGAAATTTAATGCAGAAGAATTTGTTGAAAAGTTGTTGGGTGAGTTGAGTGCTTGATATATTAAGAAAGGGTTTGAGTGATTTAATAAGAAAATTAATTACTAGAACTTCTGTAGATAAAAAATTAGTAGAAGAAGTTCTCCAAGATTTAAAAAAAGTATTATTAAATTCTGATGTTGATATTAAGCTAACAGAAGAACTTTTGATAAATATAAGAAGAAAATGCCTAGAGGAAAAAATTCCTCCTGGCTTGACGCTTAGGGAGCATGTCCTAAAAGTAATTTATGATGAATTGGTAAAGCTTTTAGGTGAAAGGCCAGTTGGCTTATTAGGTAAAAAAAGAATAATGCTAGTGGGCCTCTTTGGCGCGGGAAAGACTGTTACACTAGCAAAATTGGGAAAATATTTTTTAAAACAAGGATTGAAACCTGTTCTTGTTGGCCTAGATTATCATAGACCTGCGGCAACAGATCAATTGCTACAGCTAGGGAAACAAGTTGGCATACCTGTTTATGTTGAAGAGAGTAAAAATCCTTTTTCTACAGCCAAAAATGCATTGAGAAAATTTGGTAATTACGATGTTTTAATTTTCGACACTGCTGGAAGAAATGCCTTAGATAAAGAATTGGCAGATGAATTGAAGAAACTAGCAGAAATAATTAAGCCTGATGAAGTTTTGTTAATTATACCTGCAGATTTAGGTAAAGTTGCAAGAGAACAATCAGAAGAATTTCATAAGTTAGTTGGAATAACAGGAGTTATAATAACAAAAATGGATGGCACGGCAAAGGCAGGAGGGGCTTTAGTTGGAGCTAGTGTTACAGGAGCAAAAGTAAAATTTATCGGTACTGGTGAACATTTAGATGATTTTGAGGTTTACGATCCACAAAGATTTGTTTCGCGCTTGCTTG
The DNA here is from genome assembly GCA_038998625.1 of Candidatus Aenigmatarchaeota archaeon. Classification (GTDB taxonomy): domain Archaea; phylum Aenigmatarchaeota; class Aenigmatarchaeia; order CG10238-14; family SCSR01; genus JAWADS01. Next base: position 1,898 of record JAWADS010000009.1, read on the forward strand.
GATTAGGAGATTTACAAACTTTGCTTGAAAAGGCTAAAGAAGCTGAAATAAAACCAGAAAAAATGGAAAAAATTGTAGAAGGAAAATTTACCTTTCAAGATTTTTTAGAGCAAATGGAAGCATTGCAAAAAATGGGACCTTTTTCAAAAATATTACAAATGATTCCTGGATTAGGAATGGCAGATATACCAGAAGAATTATCAGAAATGCAAGAAAGCAAATTCAAGAAATATAAAGCAATAATTCAATCTATGACAAAAGAAGAAAGGGAAAATCCAGATATTATTAACTCCAGTCGTATCGCACGTATTTCGCGAGGAGCTGGAGTAAAAGAGGTAGATGTAAGGGAACTGTTGAATTTGTACAATCAACTTAAAAAAGTTTCTAAAATGTTAAAGGGGAGGGGAGAAAAGGATATAATGAATTTAATTAAAAAATTTGGCGGGAAATTGCCTTTCAGCTTTTAAAATCTAGTTGGGACAATAGAATTTAAATAATAAATTATTAAACCAATTGTTATGAAATTCCCCATTGAAATTTTCAAAGAGGAAAAAAATAAAGAAAAGCTAATTGAAGTTTTAAAATTTAATCTTTGTAATAATTGCCTCGGTCGAGCTTTTGGAATGCTGGGACATGGTTTAAGTAATTATGAGCGGGGAGAAATTTTAAGAAAATTTGCCAGCGAACTTATAAAAAAAGAATTTAAAGAGCCTAAAGTTTGCGAAATATGCAATAATTTCTTTAAAGAAAAAATTGATTCATTAGTTCATCAAATTGTTAAAAAAGTAGAAAAAATAGAGTTTGATACATTTTTAATAGGAACCATACTTTCTGATGAATTGGCAAAGAATGAAGAAAAATTATTTGAAAATATTGGTATTGAATTTGTAGAATCAATTAAATCTGAAATTAATAGGGAAGTTGGTAAAAGAGTAGAAAAGATATTAAGAAAAAAATTTGACACCAAAAGCCCCGATTTAACACTATTAATTGATTTGGACACCGACAACATAAAACTACAAATTAGAAGCCTTTATGTTTATGGAGAGTATAAAAAATTGGTTAGGGGAATTCCACAATCAAAATGGATATGTGGCAATTGTAAAGGGAAGGGCTGTGTTGAATGTGAAGGTAGGGGAAAACTTTATACAACTTCTGTGCAAGAAGAAATAGAAAAACCTCTTATAAAGAAAACTAAAGCTAAAAAATCTGCTTTTCATGGCTCAGGAAGAGAAGATATAGATGTGAGAAATTTAGGATGGAGGCCTTTTGTTATTGAATTAATTAAACCTATAAAAAGAAAAATTAATTTGGAAAAAATTCAAAGAGAAATTAACAAATCAAAAAAAGTGAAAGTAAGGAAATTGAAATTAGTTGATAAATATGTGATTAGGAAGATTAAGAATGAAAGATGGGATAAAACTTATTTGATTGTGGCAACATTTGAAAAAGATATTGACAGAAAAAAATTGAAACTATTGAAAAACTTGATGTTAGAACCTATATCACAAAAAACACCTCTAAGAGTTCTTCATAGAAGGCCTGATAAAATAAGAAAAAGAAAAGTGAAAAGCCTTTCTTACAAAATTTTAAGTAAAAAAAGATTGCAATTGAAAATAAGAGCAGAGTCTGGTCTTTATGTTAAAGAATTAATAACAGGGGATGAAGGTAGAACGAAACCTAGCGTAGCTGAAATTTTAGATAATAAAGTTAAAAATTTAACAATGGATGTTATAAAAATACATGTTAAATAGGGTTTATTATGGTACAAAAGCACAAAGGATTTAGATCAAGAACAAGAGAAAGGTTAAAGCAAAGGCCCGGATATAGAGCACCTATAACAAAATTTTTACAAGATTTTGACATAGGGCAAAAAGTAGTTATTGCCCCAGAGCCATCTTCGCAATCAGGAATGCCCCATCCTAGATTTAAAGGAAGAAGCGGAGAAATTATAGGTAAAAGGGGTAGAAGTTATATAGTAAAAGTTGTGGACGGTGATAAAGTTAAAAAAGTTATAGTTAATCCAGAACATTTGAAGGCTGTATAAACTAAAAATCCAAATCCTAACAAAGCTTTATATAAAATAATATAAAGTTAAATTAGAAAGATTTTGTATGCATGGGGCTATTAATATGGAAGTGCTTAAAGAAGAATTTATAACAGATGCGGAAGCAAAAGAGATTTTAGAAGCTAGAGGAAAAGAAACTGAACTAAAATATGAACAAAAAAATGCTTTAGATGTTTTAAGAAAATTCATCAAAATGGATGTAGAAAAAGCAAAAAAATTGGTAGAAGAATTGAAAAAAATTCCTAATCTAAGGGAAAGGCAAATTGTAGCTATCGTAAACTTTATGCCCCAGGATAGAGATGATTTGAGGGCAATACTACATAAAGAATATACAAGCTTTTCGGAAGAAGATATCACCCTAATTCTAGAAGCTGTAAAGAAGTTTTAAATTCAAAGGTGATTTCTATGGTAGCAAAAGATGAATATGTAATAGTCTTAGATTTTCTTCCTCACGGTAAAGCAGCAGATAGAAGAGCAGAACCCTTAGCCCAAGTTATAGGAGAGCAATATTTCAATTTATTAGAAGTGGTGATAAAAGAGGGTATCACAGTAAAACCTAAGGATAGATTATATATTGGAGAAGGAAAAAGAGAGCATGTAAAATACATTAGAGGTAGAATTAATTATAAAGATTTAACCACTTATTCCAAAGGCATTTTAGAAGAAATTCTTAAAGAGCTTGTAGAAAAATTTGAAAAAAAATTTGTTGAATTTTTCAATAAGGCTGGTCCTATTACTACTCGCCTACACAGCTTAGAGCTCTTACCTGGAATTGGAAAAAAACATATGTGGGATATTATTTCTGAAAGAAAGAAAAAGCCGTTTGAAAGTTTAAAGGAAATTCAAGAAAGGATTGAAATGCTTCCGGACCCAAAGAAAATGATAATCAAAAGAATAACTGAAGAGTTGGAAGGTAAAAACAGGCATAGACTTTTTGTTGCAGGTATTGTATAAAAAACGGTCTAAAAATTCTCATTTTCTTTTTCTTGAGAAATATAACAGAATTCCGCCAATTAAGAGTAAAACTACTCCTACAATAATAAAAAGTATAGCAAAACCTATACCAAGTCCGCCAAGTATGTTGCCGCTTACCTTAGACCTTGTCATTAACCAATAAGCATTATAAATAATAAGCGTAACTCCTCCCACACTCAGCAAAAAGCCAAAAAATATTTTCAGAATTTGTAAAATTTTTGAAACTGCGGAATGCATATCTTCACCGCTTAAAATTAATAATAAACATTTTATTAATAGTTTAATTTAAAGATTGCTGTCGCCTAAGTATACAATAAAAAATATATTTCTAAAAATATATATTGAAAAATATATTTTAAAAAAATTATCATAAAATATATTTTTCAGTAGATATTTACAAAATTAAATAAATTCTTCTCTTACATGCTTAATAGCCAAAGCCACAGAAATCCATAGAAGACCGCCCATCAAAAATAAAATTAAGGAAATTAAAAAAATGAGAAGACTAGCTGTTCCCTTATAATCTCCCCTACCCAAGTTGCCAGCTATCATAGAGGCAAAAAGAAGACATAGGGCGCCAATAAACCAAAAGGTGGGAATTTTCCAATTCCGGGCCCTAAACATAAAATATTATTGTAAAAAATAAGAGAAAAAGTTTTTATTAGATTTTTATATTTTATAAACTTCTAGTTACTTCTAAAACTTCTACTTCCCCAACAGACTCTATATTTTTAATTTTATTCTCAATCTTCTCAATTTCTCCCTCAGCATCCTCCATAAATTTATAAACATTCAAAGCCACAATGCCAAAGGCTATAGGCTTTCTTTCAATCTTTTCTGGTGAAATAGAATTTTTAATTTGTTCTTCTAATGAATCTAAATTTGTATCTACTGACTTTGGCATAACTCTAAAAATAGCTAATACTTGCGCCATAAAAATCCTTTATGGACCTGTAAAAAGACATTTTGAACAAGTATATTTATTACTTAAAGATTTACAAGTGTTACATCTTATGATTTCAACTTCCCCACAATTTGGACATTTAAATCTAACAAAGTTTCTCTTTGCCGACACTGGCGTTCCACATGTGCTGCACTTTAAAACCATAAAATCACTTTTAGCTTTATTTTATATTTATTTTTAAAAAAAATTTTAAAAAGGGCACATAGTATAACCTGGATAGAACACCAGCTTGCGGAGCTGGAAGTCGGGGTTCAAATCCCCGTGTGCCCATTATTGTCGAAAAATAAAAAGGTTAATTCTTCAATATTATTTTCATAAAATCATAGGCAACTTTAGAATTCTCAAAAACTTTCTTCGCAGTGTTCTCTATTTCCTTCAAATCTTGATATCTTCTGCTAATGTTAGTTAAAATTAACTCTTTAACTTTAGCTCTTTTTGCGATTTTTCCTGCTTCTTTTACATCAGCATGTGCTTTTCCTTTTACTTCATCAGCTTCAAGAAAAGTGCCATCATGGATAAGTAAATCTGCATTAAGAGAAATTTTTACAACATTCTCGCAAGGCTTTGTATCACCAGTATAGACAACTTTTAATCCAACTCTTTTATTGGCAACATCTTCGATTTTGATCTCCCTTCCTTTGAAATTTGCTATACCCCTTTTCTTCAGTTCTTTTAACCATTTCCCCCTTGGTAAACCAAGTTTTTTTAATTTACTTATATCAATATTCCATCTATCCCTTTCTTTCAAGCAGTAAGCAACAGCAGGCACTGTATGCAAAACTGGTATGGATAAGATCTCAAAATCTTCTGTCTCATCTATTTTTACTATCTCCTCACCATCAAAAGGTACACTTATAGGTTTAACTGGAAATCTTAACCCAAAATATCCTAAATCGAGAATATCTGAAACGAATCTTTCGGCTTCAGGACCAAAAATCTTTAACTCTTTTTTTCTTTTTTCTAAATTCATTGTTTGAATTAAACCTATTAGCCCAGCAAAATGATCAGCATGCCAATGGGTAATAAAAATTTTATCAATATCCATAAAGCTAATTTTTGCTTTTTGTAGTTGTAACTGAGTACCTTCACCACAATCCAAAAGCAAAGTATCTTTCTGCTTTCCAAAATATTCAATAACTATAGCTGGGTGGTTTCTTTCCTTACTAGGAATAGCTGAGCCTGTACCAAGAAATGTTATTACTATCATAACTTGAAATTAAGTTTTATTATTAAAATAATTTCCAAGCAAAAATACAAATAGCTACACAAAACTTTCTTTTTCAAAGTACTTCCTTAAAAATACTCCAAAACCTTTCTCTTTTTTAAACAGCTTTATGATTTCTCTTGTATCATCAATAACTTTAAATCCCTTTTTACTTATTTCTTTTGCAATTAATTCTGGAATGCCTTTTGCTTTGAGAATATCCAAATCTTTATTAAGAGTATCTATCAATTTTTCTTTTGCTGTTAAAAATCTCCTCCTTACTTCAGCCACCCAAAAATTATCTTCAACATAGGGGCCAGATATGGCAATTTTACTATGTTTTTCCAAAAACCTTTTTGAATCATCTAGATCAAAAATTAGTGGGCCTCTTCTCTTTTGTATAAAGGGTAGTTCGAAAATTTCCATCTCTAACAAAACTAAAGCAAAATCTTTTTCGTTAGTATAAACATCTTTTCCAAAAACTTTGAATTCATATTTAGTTTCTTCTAAGATATTCTTAAGCCTATTGGCGAATTTCCTCAATTGTGGCCAAAGGATATCTGGTACTGTTTTTGGAGGATAAAACTTTATTATTAGAATTTGAGTTTTTCTATGCTTTAAATTTTTTATGAATTCCTTCTCAGTTATTGGATTAATTTTTCTTTCAAAGAAAAAATTCTCAGATGGTTTTTCTAAAAATTGCCTAGCATGTTTTTTAATTTTGAAAAAATTCTCAGAAGAAAGGGCAGAAGAAGTGTTTCTATTCTTATCTGTTGGGTCAATAATAATTAATGCTTGGCCCCTGAATTTTTGTCTCAATTGTGGATAATCTTTCTTCTCATAAAAATTCTCTAAATCTATAATTTCACCCGGCATCCAATTTACAATTGCTTTTAGTGCATCAATAAAATTTTTGTATTTGATTATAAGTAATTCGCAAACATAGCCAGAAAATCCTTGAGTTTTAGCATCAGCTCCATAAGCATTTATAGCCTTAACAAATTGTTTTAATAACCTTACTTGATCTGATTGCTCTAAGGATAGATGTTCCTCTATATATTTTACATGAAAAGGTGTTCTATCAACAGCAGATTTAATTTTCTCTAAAGATTTCAGCTCATAAGCCGGAACAATGTCTACATCAATTCCTTTAATCGAACCGGAAACATAGGGATGTTCTGCATATTCTATTTTAAACTTTCCTTTGAATTTCTTAATAACCTTTTTCCCTATTTCTAAACCTAACTCTTCCATCTTTTTTTCTTCTAGCTCTTCAGGAAAAAGAATGAATATGTCAAACTCTTTTTTATCTGGAAGCCATGTATCTCTTGTTACGCTTCCTGCTAAGATAGCTTTTGCTTGGTATTTCGATGCCAATTTTTTAGTTAATTCTAGCGAATTCTTTGCTAAATTTTCTAACTCCTTTTTTTCAGTTAATTTTGGCTTAATTTTTTTGAGAACTTTCTGAAGGACTTTTTCATAATCTGGCATAATATAAATTTTCTATTCAAATAATAAAGTGATACATTCGACTAAAAATAATGATTCATAAATACTTGAAAATATCTACTTGTGGAGCTGGCCCGGTTTGATATTGCGATAAAAGAAAATTTCCCAAAAGCATACCGATTCCTGTAGCCAATCCTTTATAGGCAACCATCGGATTAAATTCTCTGATTGCTTCTCCATTTCGTTTTATTTTGGGAAACGCTCTAAACACACCATAAACAATTCTTGCCCACGAAACTCCTTGCGATATTACATCGTCCCCATGAGTACCTGCAGGTGCATATCCCGGAAATTTAAGAATAGTTGGCTCAGCAAGCTCTGGAAAATAAGCAGTTGATATCCAAGTCAGGCTATCTACTCCTAAACCGTATAAAAATCCTTTTCCAAATGATATACTTAATTCTTTTAAAAGGTTTCTTATTTGCATGATTTTTTTAAATCAAACATGTACATATAAATTTTTCGCTACTTAAAAATAGTAATATTTATAAGTAGTAACTACTTTATAGTAATCATGTCAAACAAAACTATGACCAAGGGCTTTGACCCATTGAAAGATATAAGATTTTTGCATGAACAGCTTTTCTTGACAAAACAGGCTTTATTCTCTGCAAGAAGTGTTAGAGAGATAAAAGCCCTTCAAGATAGAATTAACTTTTTAATGAAGAAGATAAAAGAATTGAATAAAAAGTAATTCTCGTTTTCTTAAAACTTAAACTCATAAAATATGCTTCTGCGCACTAACGTCTTTCACTTTTGGATAAGACTAAATATTCCGAATATTAATTCAGTCGAACTAACATTCAAATCTTTTAGGCCCAATAATGCGACAGAACCTAAAATATCAAACTTTTACTAATTTTGAGTAGCCCCGGGCAGATTCGAATTCGGCGGTATTACCTCTGCCGTCTTCAGGTCCAGAGCCTGACGTCCTTTCGGCTCCAATTGGCCGCTAGACGACGGGGCTACAGAAAATTATTTATCTTTTAATTTTTATAATTTAAGTGGGCTTTTGAATATAAAATTTAATAAAAATGAAGTTGACTTTTTGATTGATGAATTTTCTATTTTAACAGATTCTCTTTATCAGTTAAAAATAGATGGATTAAAGAAAGGAAGTAGAGTTTACAGTGTGAATCTACCATTAAATGCCGATGTTTACATAATTGATTCTTTAAGTGGTAAAGATATAGCATGCCATCCTTCAATAGTTGGGGAGGAATTAGAAAAATTGTGTTTAGATGTTGCAGAAGATGCAGCACGTACAATGATAAAATTAGGTTTTGTTACTCATGATTATATGTATATAGATGTACTGAGAGCCGCCCCAGGATATAAACTTGAAGAAGCCCTTCATCGCTTAGGAAAAGAAATTAAACAAAAAAGCATAATAAGGCCAAGATATACTCAACCATCTTATAGAGATCATGAAGGTGGCTCGAAAAAAATTGAAATTATCTTTGAAAATTTTGATAATTTCCCAGAAAATAAAAAATTACATATTATAAAGCCCGATACAGAAGCGACAGGCAGAACAAGCGAAGCTGTACTTAAAAGAATTATAGAAGTTGCCGAGAATAAAAACTGTGAAATAGATAGCGTTTTGCTTTATGGTTTTATTTCAGAATCAGGCTTAGAACATATAGTGAAATTTTTAACTCCGTATAACATAAAAGTTGCTGCATTTGCGATTGGCAATATAACTGCACTTTATAGTAACGGTTATGATATGCCAATATATGGGCCGGATGAACATTATTATTCTCTTCATAAAGTGATAAAAAAATTAGGTGGTATCATACCTAGAGAAACGCTTGAAAGGTATGTAAATGAATTTATACCAGGTAGCGATCAGCCTGGGGATTGGTCAGCTAGATTTAAAAAAGTGTTTAATGGCATTGATTTCGAATCTGGAGGAATTTCAAACCATTTAAGAAATTCAATAAGTTTTTAAAAAAATTAAAGAATATCTTGCAAAAAATGCCCAGTATACAAGATCTTTTCCCTAAATACGAAAAAATGATAAACAACGAATTGAACCTTTTGAACAAACAATTGAAGGTTTATAAACTTTAAAATTGAAAAATTTTAAAGATAAGGATGAAGGGTGGCTCACAAACAAACTTCTGAATTTAACTCTGCTTCTTTAGCTGAATTTCTAAAAAAGGAAAAAATTTGGTTTAAACTTCATGAGTTTGAAGAAGATGTAAAAACTGCAGAAAAAGCTTCTAGGCAAGTGCCCCAAGAAAAAATTATAAAATCTTTAGTTTTCATGGATTCTAACCAAGAGCCTTTTATAGTAATTATCCAAGCTAACAAAAAAGTGGACTTTAAAAAAGTTAAAAAGGTTTTAGGAGTAAAGGATGTAAGATTGGCGAGCGCGAACGAAGTTTTAGAAAATTCTGGTTATGCTGTAGGAGCAGTGCCTCCCATTTTTTATAAAAATGTGAAAAGAGTAATTGTTGATGCCAAAACAACAAAAATTGATGTAGTTTTTGCTGGAGGCGGAGATGTAAATAAGTTAATAGAAATGAAAATGGAGGATATAATTAAGCTCAATAATGCTATAATTGAAGATATAAGTGAATAAAAATGAGGATCTTGCAAAACCATGTAGATTTCATCGAATATGAGCCTATTGAAAAAGAAATAAAAATAGCTGAAACGGTAGAAAAGAAAAAATATCGATTTGAAGATGGTTTAGTTTTATTTACTTGTGTTGAAGAGGGGGATAATGAAAAAGTAGCACAAAAAGTTGTAAAAGAATTAAAGGAATTTTTGGAGAAAGTTAGAGTTAATAAGATTTTGATTTATCCTTATGCCCATTTAAGTCAAAATTTAGCTGAACCAAAAAAAGCACTAGAACTTTTAAAGAAAATGGAAGAGTATGCAAAAAAATTGAAAATTGAAGTTTCCCGTGCTCCTTTTGGATGGAACAAGAAGTTTACATTATCTATTAAACCTCACCCATTGGCAGAAATGTTTCGAGTTTATACTCCAGAAAAAGATGTGAGAATTGAAGAAAAGGTAAAAAGGGTTGGAAAGAAGCCTGCTATTCCTACGGAAAAATTGCCAGAGCACGATCATAGAATCCTTGGCCCAAAATTAGGTTTATTTACTTTTTCTGAATTTGGCCCAGGTGTCGCCTTTTTTCACCATCATGGCATGACCTTAAGAAATATATTAATTGATTTTTGGAGAAGGGAACATAAAAAAAGGGGCTACCTAGAAATTAATACTCCAATTTTACTTAGTGAAGAAATTTGGAAAATAAGTGGCCATTGGGATCATTATAAGGATTTGATGTTTTTTACCTCAGGTGAAGAAATAGATTATGCTTTAAAACCAATGAATTGTCCTGGAGCAATTTTAGTTTTTAAATCTGCCAGCAGAAGCTACAAAGACTTGCCCTTAAGATTGGCTGAGTTAGGGTTGGTTAGTAGAAACGAATTAAGTGGTGTGCTCACAGGCTTATTTAGAATGAGGGTCTTCACTCAAGATGATGCCCACATTTTTGTGACCGAAGAACAAATAGAAGATGAAATTAGTGAAATAATTCGATTGATTGATTATTTTTATAAAATATTTAACTTTCCTTATCGAGTGAAGCTTTCCACCAGACCTGAAAAATTTATGGGAAGTAAAGAGGTTTGGGATAAAGCTGAAGATAGTTTGAAAAAGGCATTGAATAAAAATAAAATAAAATACGAAATAGATCCTGGGGAAGGAGCCTTTTATGGCCCTAAGATAGATTTTCACATAAAAGATTCTTTGGGTAGAGAATGGCAGCTGGCAACTATACAATTAGATTTTTTAATGCCTGAAAGGTTTGATGTAAGCTATGTAGGCAAAGACGGAAAATTACATAGGCCTGTTATAATTCATAGAGTTATTTATGGTAGCATTGAGAGGTTCATTGGAATTTTAGTGGAGCATTATCAGGGAAAGTTTCCATTATGGTTATCACCTATACAACTTAGAATCCTCCCTATTTCACAAGAAAATTTGAAATATGCAAAGAAAATTGCTAAAGAGGTAGAAGAAAGTGGCTTAAGAGTTGATCTTGATATTGAAGGGACAATTGAATACAGAATTAGAAATGCCCAATTACAAAAAATTCCTTATATGATTATTGTTGGAAAAAGAGAAGAGAAAAATGAAACCATAGCAGTAAGGAATAGGGAGGGAAAAGTAAAATATGATGTTAAATTAGAAGATTTCATTAAACAAACTCAGAAAGAAATAAAAAAATTTTTAGGCTGATTTGGAACGACTCCAAGCCAAATTAAATAAAGGTTCTAATATGCTTCCAGCAGCATGCTCGCTTTTACTCCAAAGCGCAATATCTTGAGTTGCATGAACTTTTGGATCAGTGAGATGAAATACCAATTGCTTTCCATCAATTACAGCAAATCTTCCACCGATAGGAAATTCTTTTTCATCCGCATATCTAATTTCTGCTATGGTAGACAATGTTTTTATCGCTTCTTCAGCTTTTTCATTGGATAAGGTAAGAATTCTTATATCGACTCCTTTCTCTTTAGCCTTCTTTAAAACTTCGAAATGATATTCCACCAGATCCTTTAATCCCTCAGGGGTTGTCACTATTTTGATTTTTTCGCTGGCCTGTTTAAACATAGAATCTAATTGTTGCAAAACTGAGAATTTACCTTTTAAAGCTCCAGTAATTTCTTCCGGTGCAACAAGTTTTACCCCTTTTTGATATATCTCCATCAATTCCCTCATTACAGCTGAATTCTTTATATCTTCAATCCTTTCCTCCATAATTTTGAAATCTTCTTGTAATTTCTTTTTATGCCTATCTAACGCTTCCTCTGGCGAAACTGCAACAAATTTTATAGGCTTGCCAGTTTGAATTATAACAAAACCCTTTTCAGCTAAGCTTTGCAAAACATCATATGCCCTAGATCTAGGAACATTTGCCAAAGTAGCTAGCTCGCCAGCCGTAGATGTTCCCCTAGCCAATAAAGCTACCCATAAATTTCTCTCATATAAATTAAGACCTATACTTTTCAAAGCATCAAGAACTTTATTTGAAGCTATCATTTTTATCACTAATTACTAAGTAGTGATTTAGTATTTAAGTTTTTAAAGGAATAGTAAAAAAGAGAAAAAATAAAAAACTTTCTATTTCACCCCGCCCTTCCTTGAGATTCAAAAAGATTTTTAATTCTTTCTAAAGTATCTGCTTCTGTCGGGCCTTTATCTTCTCTAATTCTTATAAATCTGGGAAAACGAAGGGCAAAACCAGATTCATAATTTGGAGATTTTTGAATTTCTTGATAACCAGCTTCTATAACAATTTTAGGTTTAACTTTTACTTCTTTTCCTTTTTCAGAAATTATCAATTTTTTCAAAAGATTCGTCATCATTTCATATTCTTCTTCAGTTAGGCCAGTAGATAGCATACCACACCTCAAAAACTTTCCTGTATTAGGGTCCCTTACTGCCAATTCATAGCTTGTTAGCCATTTGGCTCTTGACCCTTCACCCCAAGTGGCACCAACTATTACACAATCTAAAGTTTCTTTAACTGGTTTTATTTTATACCAACCTCCTACATGCCTACCAAAAATATATTTAGAGCTAGGGACCTTTAGGAAAATTCCCTCTTGCTTTGCATCAAGGGCTTCCTTGTAAAATTTTTCTAAAGCCTTTATGTCGTCTGTATAAATCATTTTTGCTAATTGAAATTTCTGTGGTATTTCCTTAACAATTTTTTCTAAAATTTTTCTTCTTTGTATTAAAGGTGTATCAAAAAGCATTTTTCTATCCACGTAAACAGCATCAAACAAATTAACTTGCACTGGAATAGCTTTTACCATCCCTTCAATATCATATTTTCTATGTACCCTTTGACTCAGCTTTTGAAATGGAATAGGCAACCCAGTTTTTGGATCTATCCCTAAAATTTCTCCTTCCACAATACATTCTTCAGCTTTTAAACCTTCTCTACACAATTCAACCACATCAGGAAATTGTTTTGTCACATCCTCCAATCGTCTAGTATATATCCAAATATTCTTTCCTTTTTTATGCCCCTGCATTCTAATTCCATCATACTTGTATTCAGCAATGAGCTTGCCAAAATCTTTTACAACACTTTCTATATTTTCAGCTGCTAATCCTAACATGACTTGTATTGGTTTGCCCACTTGAACTTTCACATTCCTTAATCCTTTGATTCCTTTTTCTTTTGCAATTTTAGCAACTTCACCAAAATCAGATAAAATGTTCCAAGCATAGTCCACAGCTTCAACAGCCTTTTCTTTTTCTTCCTTTGTATAACCTTCTTTTAACAAAAAGGCTTGAACAATGGCGTCGCGAATAATTCCTTCAGCTGCACCAACTCTAAGTTCTTCTAAAATTGTTCTAACTATGTAGCGGGCTTCCTTTGGTGAGGCAGAAACTATTAATTCAGAAATTAAATTCAATTTCTTTTCTTGTGAACCCTCGCCTGTTATAGTAGCAAGCTTTTGTAAATTTTGAAAAACAAAATCAACAGTCAACTTTTTCCTAAATAGGGCCATTTGTTTTTTCAATTTAATACATTCCTCTGCTACTAATCCTAAGTCTCCTAATTTCGCAAACCTTTTCTCTATTTCTTCAGTTTTAAATCCAGTGGCCTTTGATATAGCTTTAATCATCATTTGAGTTGCTATGCCAAGCTCATAGCCTGTAAATTTTGGAAAAACGACTCCTTGTGATAATAATACAACTTTAGGAAGTAATTGAGGAGGAGTTTTAGAGAATAGATCGGCCAATATTTCTGTTTTTTTAAGTTTTGAAGAAACAGCTTCTAATTTTTCGTAATATTCAGTTAATATAGAGTAATCCATATTATCCTCAATTCACAATTTAAATCTATTGACGTTTATAAATTTTTATTAGTGGGTTCATGAATATTTTTGAAGCTATTCTCACAAGGAAAGTTGCGTTAAAATTTGAAAAGAAAGAAATAGATGATAAACTTATTGGATTAATTTTACATGCAGCTACTTATGCCCCTTCTGCAGGAAAATTAGAAGAATGGCGATTTATAGTTGTTAAAGATGAAAAATTGAAAGAAAAATTAAGTGAACTTGCTTATAATGAAAGGCTAATTAAAGATGCGGCCCTTAACATTGTTGCTTGCGCAGATTTTGAAGCAGCAGAAGCAAAATATAAGGAAAAAGGAATTAATTATGCACTACAAGACATTTCCTTTGCTTCAATGATAATTTTGCTTAGTGCAAAAGCCTTAGGACTTGGTAGTGCCTTAATAAGGAATTTTAAAGTAGAAGAAGTAGCACAATTATTGGACTTGCCCGATAGCATAAAGCCTGCTTTAATTATTCCCCTTGGCTATGTTGTTGAAGAAAAAGAAATTGAAAGATTACCTTATGAAAATTTAACTTACCTTAACCAATATGGGAGAAAATATGAAATAGAATTTAAGCCGATTTTAAAATACTTAAAAGATTTTTTCGAAAAAAGAAAGGGGGAAAAGGAGAAGAGAAAACTTAAATTAGATTTCATGGCCTTTCTAAAAAAATTGGCAAGATAACAAAATTAAATATTATAAAAAAGAATTTTAATAAAGGTGAATTGATTGAAAAGGTTGGTAGCAATAGCTTTTTTCCTTTCTTTACTTTTTGTTCCAACTGCATTAGCTCAGGGTGTGGAAGTTTCTATATTTCCAAGAGAATTGAGAATTAGAGCGGAAAGTACTGAAAGTATAGAAATTACTATAACAAATAAACTTAATCAAGCCAATATATTCATAATTTCTATTTTTCCCACATCTTTACCAGGCATAGCCATAATTCCTGAAAAAAATTCAGTTTATTTATTGCCAGGTGAGACAAAAACAATAAAAGTATCCTTGATAGCTTCCATTGATGTTTTAGAAAGAATTCCACAATCTTTACAAATAACAGTATACTCCTTTGATAATCCAAATATTACAGATTCAACAAATGTTATTGTTATATCTGAAAGGATTGTTTCTGTCATCATTTCCTCCTTATCCATAGATAAAACAGAAGTAGATCCTAATGATGCTATAACTATATCAGTTGGTATTACAAATTATGCTTCGGCTCCATCAGACCGTTATCTTTTGAAAACGATAATAACAAAAGATAATGAAATATTAAAAACTTATGAAGATCTTATAGTTTCTGTTCCTGCTAGGAGTGTAAAAGTTTATAATTATACTTATTATTTTGATAGATACGCTGCACCCGGAAGATATGTAATATTTTCTGAAATGTATGATAATTTAAATAATAGAGTTAGTAGCGTAACGCCAAAAAGTGTAAAGGTTAGGGAAATTTTGAATAAGATTGTAATAGATAAAACGACTTCTATAGGAGTTCTTTCTGCCAGTGTAACAGTAAAGCTAAAGAATGAAGGAAATGTGCCGACAGAAAATTTCAATTTTACCGAATCTTTACCTGCATTTGCAAGTAGCTTCTTTGATCCAGAAGTAGAACCCACCTATGCCTATGTTGAAAGGGATAGATTAGTTTATAA
>JAWADS010000010.1:0-2788 GCA_038998625.1 Candidatus Aenigmatarchaeota archaeon
AATATCAAAAACTTCTTTTTCTTCCATCAAATTATTTATGTTTCTGTTTAAAGCAACAGCAAACTCACTTGTTTTTTCTAAATTAAAAGCTAGAACCCAGTCATCCGGCAAAAATTCTCTTGTTGAAATTTTCAAAGAATAATCCACGGGTATGCCGGTATTTTCATAAGCTTCTCTTAATTCAGCTGGAACATAAACTTTAACATTAGAATATCCTTTTGGTTTTAAGTTCCATTGCTTCAATAAATCCATTTGTTGTTCATTGGGAAGTTTCATGCTCCAATAAATTCCAACAGGATCAAAAACGACCACAGCCGTTTTTTCAGCGTAATCTTTTTCTAATTCTAGAATTTCTTCTAAAATAACAGCCGCACTATAAGATTTACCAGATCCCCTTTTACCACAAATTAAAACAACATGAGGTCTTAATAGATCAAAAAAAACTTTTGTGGTCAAGTGCGCATCTTCTCCTGTTCCTACAATGTGCTTACCTATATAACCTATTACGCTTTTATCATATTTTTTTAAATCTTCTTTTAACCTGCCTACAATAGTAACATAAGTTTTTATTTCCTCTAAATCAACCATATTAATTAAATTTGTTTTTTGTAAAGAAATCTTTAGAAAAAATAAAAATTATAATGGGAGGATCTGCTAGCTTGGTCTATAAAAAACCAAAAGGCATCCGCCTTGATAGTTGGGTAAGGGTGGCGGCTCTATTGAGCTAAAACCCGGGTTCAAATCCCGGTCCTCCCATTTTGAAAATTAAAAAATTATTTAATAACTATACTTTCTAATTCTCTATAATGGGGTCGTCGTCTAGCTTGGTCTAGGACCGGGCCCTTGGGAGGCTCAAAATTTGAGCAAACCTGGGTTCAAATCCCAGCGACCCCATTAGGCGTTGCTTGATGAGGCCCTCCATTAAACCAAAATGGCAACAAAAAATCGCAAGGGAAAGAATAAAAATTTTATTCGATTTAGCAAAAAAGGAGCTAAAAGAACATCCTGAGAGAAGTAGAAGATATATTGAGTTAATGAGAAAAATTGCCCTTAGATATAATATCAGATTAAAAAAATTAAAAAGGAAATTCTGTAAGAATTGCAACACTTTGCTTGTGCCAGGCTATACTTCTCAAGTTAGATTGGAAAGTAAAAATAAAATGATAAGGGTTAAATGTTTGAATTGTCAAAAAATTTATAGATTTGGTTATAGAAAAAGAGGTTAAAATGGCGTTTGGGCTCCACACAGTTATTGGTTTGATTACTGTTGTAATAGCAGTTTTTGCATTATTCTATATCTTCTTCACTTTGAATGGAATTGTTAATAGATGTAAAATAGATCCAAATTCTTCTGTTTTATGTTCTCAAATATCTGGATTCACTTTTCCAATGATCCTTATTTTACTTGTTATAGGAGGATTTATCTTAATTATTTCTGCTGTTGGCTATATTTTGTTAACAAGTTAACTTTTGGGTTTTTGGGCTAAATTCTTCTACAAAATATATTTTACGAAATATTTATTAGAAAATATATATTTGAATACACAACAATAAGATAAAACAAAAAAAGTAAAAAGTAAAAGTTAATAAAACATATAATGTTTAATGCTTATTTAAAAGGTCAAATTATGGTTTCAGTAAAAGAAGTGGAACCTAACAAATTTATTTCAGTGCTCAAGGAAGAATTGAAAAAAATAAAAGAGTTAGAGCCTCCTTTTTGGGTTGGTATGGTTAAATCTGGCGTACATAAAGAAAGGCCTCCCGAGCAAGAAGATTTTTGGTATATAAGGGCGGCTTCAATCCTTAGAAGATTAGCAATAGAAGGTGAAGTTGGGGTTTCTAGATTAAGAACTTATTATGGTGGGAGGAAGCAAAGGGGCCATGCCCCCGCTCACTTCTATAAAGCT
This sequence comes from Candidatus Aenigmatarchaeota archaeon, assembly GCA_038998625.1. Lineage (GTDB taxonomy): Archaea > Aenigmatarchaeota > Aenigmatarchaeia > CG10238-14 > SCSR01 > JAWADS01. The sequence continues at coordinate 1,908 of JAWADS010000010.1, forward strand.
GGTGGTTCCATTATAAGAAAAATTCTGCAAAAGTTAGAGGTGGCCGGCCTTGTAGAGAAGAGTCCTAGAAAAAAGGGAAGGCGACTTACAAGAGCTGGCCAAAAACTTTTGAGCGGCATGGTAAAAAAGATGATACAATGAATGAGATTAATCAAGAAGAACGCCCTAAAGCAGATATATTGAAGAAGAGTATTCTTAGAAAAATTCTTGAAAAGAATGCAATAGAAAGATTGGGAAGATTAAGGCTTGTTAAACCTGAACTTGCCAACCAGTTAGAAATATATCTTATTCAGCTATATCAAGAAGGAAAGTTAAGAAATATTGTGACAGATGATCAATTGAAAGCAATCTTAAATACCCTTGCTTCGAAGAAAAATTTTAAGATAAATAGGTAGAAAATATGGGAAGGACAAAAAAAGTTGGTACTGCTGGAAGATTTAGGGCTGGCTATGGAAAAAAAATTAGAGAAAAAATAGCAGAAATTGAAAAGATTCAAAAACAAAAACATATTTGTCCATATTGCGGCAGGCCCAAAGTAAAAAGAGTGGCTAAGGGTATTTGGGAATGCAAAAAATGTGGCAATAAGTTTACTGGTTTATGTTATTATCCTAAGATATAATTAAATGGAGGTTTAAGATGTATAAATGTGTAGGATGTAAAAAAGAAATAACAAAAATTGAAGATAGAATTCGATGCCCTTATTGTGGATTTAGAATTTTTGTAAAATTAAGGCCAGAGGTTGTTAAAAGGGTTAGAGCTAGATAATTTTGTTTTTAAAGTGTGAAATAGAGAAATAATTAATTAAATAATTAAAGGTAATATTATGCCCGAAGAGTTAAGTGAAGAAACTAAAAAGATGGTACAAGATTTTCAAAATTATC
>JAWADS010000010.1:2798-16583 GCA_038998625.1 Candidatus Aenigmatarchaeota archaeon
AAAACTTATTAATACAAAAAGAAAGCCTGAAATTGCAAAATATTGAAATAGAAAAAGCTTTAGAAGAATTAAACGCCACCAAGCAAAAAAATGCTTATAAAATTACAGGCGCTATTATGATATCTAAACCTGTAGAAGAAATTAAAAAAGAATTGAATGAAAATAAAGAAGCTATCGAAATAAAACTCAAAAGTTTGGAAAAAACAGAAGAAAAAATAGCAATAAAGATAAAAGAGTTAGAAGATAAGCTAAAACAAATATTGAAGTGATTTCATGGTGGAGTTGAAACAAGCTTTAGTAATTTTGGAAACAATTATCAATGATAGAACTGTTCCAAAAAATATTAGGGGAGCTGTAGAAAATTCTAAAAAAGCTTTAAATGATGATAGCCAACCAGAAGAACTAAGAATAAGTACTGCCCTACATATTTTAGATGAAATTATTAATGATCCTAATATGCCAGTCTATACCCGAACTCAAATTTGGAATGTTGTAAGTATTTTAGAGCAATTGAGAAAAGAATTGAAGTCATTATAAGTATTTAAATTTAAAAGAAAAAATATTTTATATTGAAAATTATGCCATTAAAAAAAGTTCTTGAAGAAATTAAATCAAAAAAAGCAGAGGAATCTGGAGAAGAATATGTGGAGATTCCTGAGTCTATTCTAAGCGGAGAGCAAAAACTAAATGTAAGAATAGAAAACCTGAGGGATTTCCTGGATACAGATAGAATACAACAACTCTTAAGGGAAGGAAATATTATTTTCCTTAAAATTAAAGACTTAAGAAATCGAGATATTACTGAATTAAAAAGGTCTGTAGATAAGTTAAGAAAAACGTGCCTTGCCTCTGGTGGGGATATAGTTGGTGTGGAGGAAGATTTTCTGATTTTAACTCCTAACTTTGCTAAAATTTATAGAGGTTGATTATAAAGACTATTTAAACAACTCTATTTCCTGATTAAGAAATTGTTTAATAGTCTTAAACAGATTCTTGATTTCAATTCTTATTTGTTTCATTGTGTCTACATCGCGCAATGTTACCGTATTATCCTTCAATGTTTGATAATCACAAGTAACTGCTAATGGAATTCCGATTTCATCGGCACGCCTGTATCTCCTTCCTATGCTATCTTCTTCATCATAAAAAGTTTCAAAATCTTTCCTTAATTCAACTTCTATATTTTTTGCTATCTTAGGTAAATCGTCCCTTTTTACTAAAGGAAATATAGCTACTTGTATGGGCACCAATTTTTTTGGAAAAACAAACCAAGTTCTATCTGAAGACTCTTTAAAAGAATGTAATAAAATATGAAGAATTATTCTATCTAAACCAAAACTTGGCTCATATATATGTGGTAATACATGCTTTCCATCCTCAAAAACAGTAAGCTTAGTTTTAGAATATTCTTGATGCCTTGATAAATCATAATCTGAGCGCCATGAATTGTTAACTACTTCTTGCCACCCAAATTCTTCTGTATATATCTCAAAATCCCAATGGACTCTTGAATAATGAGCTTTCTCTTCTTTACTTAATTCTTTGAACCGTAAAAACTTTCTATTAAATATTAACGCTTCTTCAAAAAATCTAAAAACCTTGACTAAATAATAAGCTATTAATTTATTCGGTATCCAACCCTTCTTCAAGGCTTCATCTATTGTAACTTCCACTTCCTTCTCTTTACCTTTTTCTCGCAATTCTAAAGGAAGAATTCTTATTTTAAAATTTTTAATTTCATTGTAATTCTCAATTTCAGTTTTCTCTGGATTGAAGAAAACCTGAAGCTCTGCCATGGAGAATTCTCTCATTCGAAGAAAAATGTTTCTAGGGGAAATTTCATTACGAAAAGATTTCCCTACTTGGGCAATCTTCAATGGTAATTTCCCCCTCTGGCTTCTGTATACTTGAAGAAAATCTAAGACTGAAGATTGTGTAGTTTCAGGTTTCAAAAAAGCTTTTATCTCACCTGATGGGCCAATATTTAAGTTAAACATTAGATTGAAAATTTTAACATCAGAAAGTTTTCCACCACAACTCGGGCATTTTATCTTATTTTCATGAATAATTTTTGTCAATTCTTCAACACTTTTACCTTCCAACTTTTCTTTCTTTCCCAACTTATCTTCAATTAAATGATCTGCCCTATATCTTATATGGCATTTTAAGCATTCCACTTGCTTATCATTAAATCCTTCAGTATGACCTGAAGCTATCCAAACTATTTCTGGCAGAATGTCTGTAGTTTCTATTTCATATGCATTCTCTTGTTTTACAAACCATTCTCGCCATAAGTTTACTAGCTTATTTTTCATAACTACTCCTAAAGGCCCATAATTCCAAAATCCAGCTACACCGCCATAAATTTCTGCAGCAGGCCAAAAAAATCCTCTGTTTTTTGCGATTTTTAAAATTTTTTCAAGCCTCATCTTTCCTCTCCTTAAATGTAAATTAATCTTCTTAAAAAGAATTTATCTCTTTAACCATCCTCCAAGACTTGTTTGTCTTCCTTTAGTAAAGGCTCCTTGCAACTTTTGTATCACTTTACTCACTCTTTCTTGTGAAAAATCGTGCTCTTCTACCATAAACTCCAATATTTTCTCAGGATCTGGCTCTTTCCATTCCAATTTATATTTATTTGACACAGGTGGGTCTTTGAAAAAATTAAAAATTTCTTCTGCTTCTACATCAAACTTCCACTCGATTTTTTCTAAAGTTTTTTTTAATGTCTTAGTTTCTTTTACAAGTTGTAAAGCTCGTTTTGGCCCAAAACCCTCGACTCCATTAGGATTGTAATCTGTTCCCACAAGGATTCCAATAATAATTAATTGGTCATGATTTATGCCCAAAGTTTTCAAAATATTTTCTAATTTTATTACTTCAGGTTTTATTTCAATGTAAACTTCTTTTTTAGGTAATTTTCTTTTACCTGTAATAGAGATATTTCTTAACAACCTAGGGGAGCCGAATAATAGAGAATCATAATCTTGACTAGCAGAAAAATCTACCTTATTTTCTTTAGCCATATAAGCACATTGAGCTTCGCCTTCACTTGGAGCTTGCACGCAAGGTATACCCATATAATTTAAAATTTTTTTTGCATCTTCTATCATTTCATCTGTAAGCTTGGCTGCCGCTTGCGCATAGGTTATAGCCTCTTCTCCTTTTTCCAATGCCTCCTCCCATTTCTTTTTTGCTTCCCTTTTTATTTCTTCCCTCATTTCTATAGTCTTTTTCTTGAATTCTGGAGGCTCTCCATCAAAAACAAAAACTGGTTTAATTCCAAATTCTATTAAATTAGAAGTTCTGTAAAACAAACCAGAGATGTGGGATGTAATTCTGCCTTTACTATCTCTTAAAGGTTCTCCTGTAATGCGATCCCTAATTATACTCAAATATTGATAAAGATTGTTATAGGCATCAATGGCAATTTTTTTACCCGATAACTGTTCTAACTCAATTTCTTCAGAAGGAATTATATTACCTAGCTGTACACCCATAATAATAAGAAAAAGTTATTATAACTTATTCTTTCTTTTGCTTTTATCTTTTCTTCCTTCTTCGCTCTTCCTTCCTTAGCTCTCTTTCTATTTTCAATTCATCATATTCTAACCAAACTATGAAAAGCCCTATTAGGAAAACTAAAGGAGGTAATGCACCATTCAATACTGTAACAAAATCACTTACCCCACTTCTACCCAAATATTGGGCTGAGCCTTGAAGTACCCACCAAGCACTTCCTATTAATAGAAGGATTCCAATCAAAATCTTTCCAACAGGATGCATCAAATCACTTTTATTACATTTAGAAAGTTGAGTATTTAAATTTTATCTACACTTAAATTATAGGTATGGTAGCTAGCGCTTATAAAAGAATTTCTCAACTTTGGAAAAAATCAAAAGAAGAATTAGAAAGTATTATGAAGGAAAGATTAATAGAATGGAGGAAACAAAATGTTGTAGAAAGAATAGACAGACCCACTCGTTTAGATAGAGCCAGAGCTTTGGGTTATAAAGCAAAAACTGGTTATATTTTAGCAAGGGTTAGAGTTAGAAAAGGTGGTAGGAGAAGAAAATTATATGGAAGAAGAGGTAGAAAACCAAGTAAGGCTGGTTTAGTAAAATTTACTCCTAAAAAATCTTTGAAAACTATTGCTGAAGAGAAAGCTAAAAGAAAATTCCCAAATCTTAAAGTTTTGAATTCGTACTATGTGGCTGAAGATGGGCAATATAAATGGTTTGAAGTTATTCTTATTGATCCCCATCACCCAAATTTCAAAAATGAAAATTAAATCTATACTTTTTAAACTAGATATTAAATTATAGAAAAATATTTAAAGCGCCTCGCGATACAATTTCTTGCTATGGAGAATAAACTTCTTGTACAAAAATTAACAGAAATTGCAACTAAAGCTAAAATTTTGAATTCACCAGTTTATCATGATCTCCAGCGTCTCTTAAAACTATTAAGTAAATCCATAAAAATCAATAAATAAAAAGTAAATAAATTCTCTTAGCCTATTTTTACTTATGAAAGCTTTTGATCTACATATTCATTCTGTTTTTAGTGAAGGGACTAGCTCCCTTGAGGATTTGGCAACCACAGCAAAATCTTTAGGTTATAGCGGAATTTGTTTTTCCACTTATTTTCAAAACTTTGATAAAATTAAAAAAATTTATGAAGAGATTGAAAAAGTTAAAGAAAAAGTTAAAATAGAAATTTTTTTGGGAATTGAAGCAAGAAATGTGAAAGAGCTCTCTTTTCTAGCAGATAAAAGAAAAAAATTTGATATTTTATTAGTTAGTGGCGGGGATTTAAAATTAAACAGACTAGCATGCGAAACCCCAGAGGTGGATATATTAACCCATCCTGAATTAAATCGAAATGATTCTGGTTTAAATCACATTTTAGTTAAGATGGCAGCTAAAAACAACGTTGCTATAGAAATAAATTTTAGAGAAGTTTTAATCACTAGCAAAAAAACAAGGGCGAAAATTATATCCAACATGGTACAAAATGTAAAACTTGCAAAAAAATATAATGCACCTTTAATAATTTGCTCTGGCTCAATATCGCATTGGGAATTAAGGGATCCAATAACTTTATCTTCTTTTGGTACTTTATTAGGCCTGGATTTTAATGAAGCGAGAAAGTGTATCGGTGAAATACCAAAAAATATTGTTGAGGAAATTAAAAAAAGAAGAAGTGAAAGATGGATTATGCCAGGAGTTGGAATTATAAAAAAAGTTGAATGAGAAGTGGCTTTATAAATAAAGTGAAAAATATGCAACAAACAAAAAAATTAAGAGTTTTGCCGCCAACATTACGCGAAAGAGAAAGATATATAAAATTCCAAATAATTTCGGAAGAAAAAATAGAATATACTGATTTGGAGGAAGCTATATGGAACATTTTTCTGGATTTTTTTGGAGAAAATGAAGTAGGAAGATTTAATTTAAAAATAGTAAAAAATTTATGGAACGATAATAGCCAGATAGGCGTAATGAAATGTAATCATATTTCTTTACCAAAGGTTTTAGCAGGTTTAGGGTTAATTTCAAGACTTGGTGATAATAGAATAATTTTCAAAATCTTGAAAATTTCGGGCACTATAAAAGGATTAAAAATAAATGAATAATTTTTACATTTATGAAAAGCTTGAATAACTTGCTGTACAATGAAATTTTTAATAGTTAAATATATAAAAAATATTTTTAAAATATTATAGGGGTGGTTAACAATTCCAGAAATTTTGCCAGAATACATGGGCTACGACAGAACAAATTGATAGAGTTTTAAGCTCTATCAAGTTAATTTGCTGTCTTTAGCCCAGATGGAAGATTGTTCCAAGTTGAATATGCAAAAGAGGCTGTAAAGCGAGGAACGACAGCTTTAGGAATAGTTTTTAAAGATGGTGTAGTTTTTGGTACTATTAAGCCTAGCATGGCATTAATGGTTTCCTCCTCCAGCGAAAAAATTTTTCAAATAGATGATCATATAGGAGCAGTAGCTGCTGGTTTGTTGGCTGACGCTAGAGTTTTAATAAATCAAGCTAGAGTAAGATCTCAAATTCACAGATTAACTTATGAAGAGGCCATAGATGTTTGGTCTTTGGCTAGGATAATTGGTGATAGAATGCAAATTTCTACGCTTTATGCTGGGCTTAGGCCTTTTGGTGTAACTTTCTTAATTGGGGGGGTAGATAAAACCGGTACGCATTTAATTGAGTCCGATCCTTCAGGTATGCTTTATGAATGGTATGCATATGCTATTGGCAGGGGTGCTACGCTTGCAAATAAAATATTAAAACAAAAATGGAAAGCCAATATGAGTGAAGAAGAAGCTATAGCTTTAGCTATAGATATAATTAATAAGACTGAAAAGGAAACAAAGGCAAATATTGATATTGCAGTTATAGGAAAAGATAAAAAATTTAGAAAGTTAAGTGAAGAAGAGATAAAGAAAATATTAAAATAATTTTATAGGGTAATATTTATTCACCAAGGGTGTTTTGATTCCGGTTAGTTTAGAAAAAGCTGTAGTTTGTAAATTAACAGTTTCTGGTCAGAAGTTTGAGATACTTGTAGATCCTTACAAAGCATTAGAGTTAAAGAAGAATAGTAATATAAAAATAGAAGATGTTTTAGCTTACCCAGCTATTTATAAAGATGCAAGACAGGGAGAAGCTGTTTCAAGTCAAGATTTACAAAAAGCTTTCGGAACTACAGATATAAACAAAATTGCAATTAGGATAATAAAAGATGGAGAACTACAAATTACCACAGAATTAAGAAGGCAAATGATCGACCAGAAAAAAAATCAAATTGCCAATATAATTTCAAAAAGAGGTATTAATCCACAAACAAATACTCCTCATCCACCCCAAAGAATTTTAAATGCTATGGAACAGGCTGGCATTCAAATTGATCCTTTTCAGGATGCTGAACACCAAATAGATAAAGTATTAAAAGCAATAAAACCTCTATTACCCATAAAATTCCAAAAATTAATTTTACAGATAAAAGTACCGGCGCAATATGCTGGCAAATCTTATTCGATAATAAAGTCTTTTGGTAACATACAACAAGAAAATTGGTTGGGGGATGGATCATTGCAAGCAAATGTAGAAATATTGTCTGGTCTGCAAGATGATTTTTTTGAAAAAATCTCTAGCTTAACACATGGTCAGTTCGAATCAAAAATTTTGAAAAGGGAAGATGTATAATGGCAGAGAGGCCAATAATTTTACCTGGAGAATTAATTGACTTTAAAAGAGGTAGAAAATTAGGAAGAAATGTTTACAGCGAAGAAGAAAAAGTTTTTTCTCGAATCCTTGGAATCCCAAAAGTTACAGAAAACGAAATTGACGTAATACCATTAGCAGGAAAATATATGCCCAGTGTAGGAGATAGAGTTATAGGGATTGTTGCAGAAGTAGAAGTTTCGGGTTGGTTTGTTGATATAAATTCCCCTTATTTAGCCTTTATGCCTTTAGCTGATGCTGTTGAGGAATTTGTAGATATTCTGCGGGAAGATTTGAGTAGGTATTATGATATCAATGATATAATTTTTTGTCGAATTTCTAAAGTAACTAAAAATAAAGTTGTCCAGGTAAGCATGAAGGACGCTTTATCAAGAAAACTATATGGCGGAACAATAGTTAAGGTTACGCCTAGTAAAGTGGCGAGAATAATAGGTAAAGGCGGTAGTATGATTAATTTAATAAAAAGCAGAACAAGATGTGATATCCAAATAGGGCAGAATGGTGTGATTTGGGTAAAAGGTGAAAATAAAGCAAAGGCTATAGAGGCAATTTTAACTATAGAAAAAGAATCTCACCTTTTTGGACTGACAGAAAAAATAGAAAGATTATTAAGCGGTTAGGAGGTTTATGAAAAATTTTATTTAAAAAAATTAATAGGAAAGGATGAAACATGGGCAAACCAAAGAAACAGGTAATAGTTAATGGTAGGAGATTAGATGGTAGGCTCCCTGATGAAATGAGACCCATTACTATGAAATTAGATGTAGTATCTCAGGCTGATGGCTCAGCCGAAGTGAGGTTTGGTAACACTATAGTTATAGCTTCTGTCTATGGACCCCGAGCCCTTTATCCTAAACATTTACAAGAAGTGGAAACTGGAATTTTGCGTTGTAGATATAATATGGCTCCTTTTTCTGTTGATGAAAGAAAATCCCCTGGGCCAGATAGAAGAAGTATAGAATTGTCGAAAGTTATAAGGTCTACTTTGGAACCAGCTATTTTTTTAGAAGAATTTCCCAGAGCTACTATAGATGTTTTTGTAGAAGTAATACAAGGAGATGGTTCTACAAGGGTAACTGGAATAAATGCTGCGTCATTAGCCTTAGCCTCTGCTGGCATTCCTATGAGAGATTTAGTGGCAGCCTGCTCTGTAGGGAAAATTAATGGAACTTTAGTCGTAGATTTGAATGGAGAGGAAGATGTTAATTCAGAAAGTGATGTAAATTTTGCTTTTTTGCCGAGCAAAGATGAAGTCACACTTTTACAATCTGATGGTGAGCTAACAAAAGAAGAATTAATGCAACTTTTGGATTATGCGAAGAAAAATTGTTGGAAGATATATGAGATGCAGAAAAAAGCACTTAAAGATAAATACAAAGCTATGGAAAGTGATTAAATGGAAGAAAAATTTATTTTGGAATTATTAGAAAAAGGTAAAAGAATTGACAACAGGGCTTTTGATGAATTCAGACCTATAGAAATTTTAAAGGGGATAGTTAAAAAAGCAGAAGGTTCTGCTAGAGTTAGATTAGGTTTGACGGAAGTTATAGCTGGAGTAAAAATTGATTTAGCTACACCCTTTAAAGATACTCCGGATGAAGGAATATTAATTGTTAATGCTGAATTTACTCCCCTTGCTTCACCATTTTTTGAATCAGGCCCACCAGGGGAAGATGCTATAGAGTTAGCAAGAGTTGTAGATAGGGCAATAAGAGAAAGTAAGTGTATAGATATGAAAAAATTGGTTTTAGTTGCTGGTGAAAAGGTTTTTTCGGTTTTTATAGATATTCACATAATTAACCATGAAGGGAATTTAATTGATGCTGCGGCTTTAGCAAGTGTAGCTGCTCTAACCAATACGAAAATTCCAAAAGTAGAAAATGAGGAAACAATTATTAGGGGAGAATATGAAAAAGATTTGCCTTTACTATACAAGCCAATAACGATAACAATAGGAAAATTAAAAGATGCTTTTTTAGTTGACCCAAATTTAAAAGAAGAAAATGTGCTTGAAGCTAAATTAAGCATTGGGGTTAGAGATGATAATAAAATATGCGCTATGCAAAAGCAAGGAAAAGCATTTAGATATTCTGAAATCGAAAAAATTGTTGAGTTAGCTATAAAAAAATCTGAAGAATTAAGAAGGTTGATATAATGCCGGTAAGAACTTTAAGTAAGAAAATTAAGCTTGCAAAAATCAGTAAAATAAGAAATGCACCTAGATGGGCAGATATAAGAAAATTTGGGTTGAAAAGAGCTAGAAGGAGAAGGATTAAAGTAGATAAAATAAAAAGATGGAGAAGAAGTAAATTAAGAATTTAACTTTTTATTGCTTTAGCTTTGTTCTTTCGCCGCGCTCTATTGTGAAAGCCATCAAAAGGATTGATGATATAAATGCGCTTATACCTTTAACTACTCCAGCAACTATCACCACTCTTACAACTACCTTCTACTGGAACTGTTGCCAAACATAAACCTTTAGCTATTACTGATGTGTTTGTACCTCTTGTCCAACCAACTGAGTTCACACTACCAGGATTCAAAGTTGACCCTCCTGAAAGTATAGATGTACCATCACCCGCTATTATATTAATACTCGATATAGCTTGATTACTTGGATTTGAATAAATTATTCTTGTAGCAGTCACGCTATCAATCTTTATGTAAGCCCCGGCACACTTTGTTTGATTTGTTGTAGAAGCTTCTACAGAACCTGTAGAAGTAGTGGTAAAACCTGTTAGCCAAAAAGAAATTATCCCCCCTACTGCTACTGTGAAAGCTATCAAAAGGATTGCTGCTATAAATGTGCTTACACCTTTCGACATAGTTATAAATAATTTTGTTTTTTTCCTTAAAAAGCTTTATAAGTCTTTCTATTTGTATAAAAAATAATGGAAGAAAAAATAATAATCATTAATTTAAGAAAAAAACTTATACAATCGCCTGTTTGGAAAAGAAAACCTAGAGCTATTAGATTTCTAAGGGAAATTTTCAAGAAAAGAACTAAAGCAAAAAAAATTATTATTGATGAGAATTTAAATAAAGAAATTTGGAAAGTTAAAGATCTAGCTAAAATCAGGATTAAAATGATAAAATTGGATGATAAAACTGTAAGATTAGAAAAAATATAATTCCTTCCCTATTTTTTCAATAAAAATTCTGTGTAACCGCATTTTCCGCAAGTTAGCCTATCTTTATGCTGAGCTAAAAATCCTTCTGTGCACTTTGGACAAAATTTTCTTGTCCTTTCTAAAAGATTTCCAGAAACTTTATAATAATCCTTTGCCTTAACTGGTTTGTGTTTCAAGTTTTTCACCTTCTTTTTTTTCCTTTTTTTGATCTTTTGCCTCTGTAAATCTTTCTTCTAAGATTTTTACTTTAGCTAAAGATTCGCTTATTCCCTTTTTTGTAAAAATATAATCTATTTTTATTTGTGAGATATCTACATTATGCCTCTCTGCTAAAACTTTTGTTAATTCTGCTTTAGAAGGAGTTGCTTCCGCAGGGTGCTTTAAAACTAAAGTTAATTCTTTTCTTTTAAAGAAGGTATTATTTTTTTCCTTAATTATTATAATTTCCATCATAAATTAACCTACATATAAAGCATATCTTCCTGGTTCGTCTATTCCCAACAACTTTGCAATCTCGCTATTAACATCATTTATTATAACTAATCCTTTCCAACTGGCGGATAAATTTGTGGATTTACAAGATGGGCAGAAATTTTCTTTTGTAAATCTTCTACAATTTCTACAAGCTTGTATCTTTTTTGCCATTATATCACTTCTTTTTCTTCTTCTTTTCTTCTTCCAACCAAACTAAGCTACCTAAGCCAGGCTGTCGCATTGTCAAACCAATCTTCTGTTGCTCTGCATAAGATATAGAAATAATCCTTGCCCTAACTTTATCCCCTTCTCTCAATGTTCTTCTCTTCTCTTTCCCAATAAAAACAGAATTTTTGTTATCATAACTTACAAAATCATCCATTATTTGAGAAATATGAACCAATCCATCTAAAGGACCTATTCTTACAAAAGAGCCAAACTCAGTATTATCTATAATTTCACCATAAACCATTTCATGGAGCTCTGGTTTATAAACAAGAATCTTAAATTTTGTTAGATAATGAACTCCAGGATCCATGGGTAAAATCTTCCCTTCTCCGATTTCGTCAACGCTGACCACTGCTAAAATTACTCCAACCTTTGGGTCCAAAGTGCCTTCAAATTTTTCTGCTATGGATTCTTTTATCGCATCTCTTAATTTCATTCCCATTTTTTCCGGAGGAACTCTTATCCGATCTTGAACAGTCAGTATTCTGTACATTTCATCACTTTTTGTAGATATTATATTTTAAATTTAAATTAATTATAAAATTCACTTAAAGTAGAGAGAATGCTGTTATGTATCCTGCTGCTAGTAATGCTACCATATTGAACACTTTAATTAAAGGGTTCAGAGAAACAGATGCAGTATCTTTGAAAGGATCACCAACCGTGTCGCCTATGACAGCTGACTTATGTGCATCACTTCCCTTGCCACCAAAATTCCCTTCTTCTATATATTTTTTTGCATTGTCCCAGGCTGCGCCAGCATTGGCCATCATAACAGCTAAAAGGAAACCCGTTACTATACTTCCTGCCAGCAAACCTCCCAAAGCCTCTGGACCAAGAATAAAGCCCACTATTATTGGTGAAATCACTGACAAAATTCCAGGAAGCAAAAATTCTTTCAAAGCTGCTCTTGTTGTTATATCTACGACTCTAGCATAATTAGGCTTTGCCCTACCTTGCATAATACCTTTTATTTTTTTAAATTGATATCTAACCTCTTCTACAACACTAAAGGCAGTTTTTCCTACTGCTCGCATTGTGTAAGATGAAAACAAAAATGGTAGGGCTCCTCCAATGAATAAACCTGCTACAACATTGGAATTTAAAATATCTATTTTATCTATATTTGATTCCTCAGCATATGCAACAAATAAAGACAATGCTGCTAACGCTGCAGCGCCTATAGCAAATCCCTTTGTTACTGCTTTAGTAGTATTTCCTACAGCATCTAAAGCATCAGTTATCTTTCTTACCTTTTTTGACATTCCTGACATCTCAGCTATTCCTCCTGCGTTATCTGTTATGGGGCCATAGGAATCGATGGAAACAATTATCCCAGTAAGGGAAAGCATACTTAGTGCAGCAATGGCTATGCCATAAACCCCTGCAAAATAATATGATACCAATATTGCTAAAACTATTACCAAAACCGTTGGAAAAGTGCTTTTTAATCCCACTGCTATGCCAGTAATTACATTTGTCCCAGCACCAGTTTTTGCAGCCTCAGCTATTTCTCTAACAGATTTCTTTTCCCTCAGTGTATAATGCTCAGTTATTTTACCTATAGCTAATGTAACTAAAATTCCTGAAATTGCAGCAAGAAAAATATTCAAATCATTCAATAAATAATCAGTTAAAACAAAAAATAAAATGCCTGAGAAAATTGCAGAAGCTAAAAGTCCCCTATACAAGGCTTTCCATATATTTTTATCTTTTCCGAGTTTTACGAAAAAAACCCCAAAAACAGATGATATTACAGCTGCAGTAGCTAAGTAAATTGGATATATAGTTGTATTATAACCTGAAATTAAACCTAGTAGCATAGCAGCAATTAAAGTAACCGCATAAGATTCAAAAAGGTCTGCAGCCATCCCGGCACAATCCCCTACGTTATCCCCTACGTTATCAGCAATCACCGCTGGATTTCTAGGGTCATCTTCAGGTATACCCTTTTCAACTTTACCCACTAAATCTGCCCCTACATCAGCAGCTTTTGTATATATTCCGCCACCAACCCTCATAAAAAGACTAATCAAACTAGCGCCGAAGCCGAAACCAACAATTAATTTAGGATCATTAAACAAAAGATATAGCCCAGAAACTCCTAGCAAGCCCAATCCAACAACAGCCATTCCTGTAACTGTACCGCCATGAAAAGCCAACTTTAATGCATCTTCCAATCCTTTTTTTGCAGCATTAGCTACTCTTGTATTGGCCCTAACTGAAACATTCATCCCTAAGAATCCTGCAATACCAGAGAATAGAGTACCAAGTAAAAAGCTAATGGCAGTGGCTAAATTTATAGCAAAAAATAAAACAAAGGTTAAAATCGAAATGATGGGAAGAAGGGTTCGATATTGCCTTAATAAATAAGCCATTGAACCTTCTTTCACAGCATTAGAAATTTCCAACATTTTTTGCGTTCCTGCTGGCTTAGATAAAACATAAAAATAAAGTATGGAAGCAAAAAGGAAAGTAAAGATACCTACTAAAGGTGCAAAAACTATCATAATTTTACCTCAACCCATCATAATTTTTTTCTTTCCTCGTAAATAAATTATTTTAAAATTTAATTCTTTAAGCTTTTTTCTAAGTTCTTTGTCGTTTGTAGCAATAACATAATTTTTCTTAGCAAAATTAATTAACGCATCATCTGTGTTTTTATTTCTCATATCTAAAATCTTTAC
>JAWADS010000011.1:0-13959 GCA_038998625.1 Candidatus Aenigmatarchaeota archaeon
AGAAAAAATTTACTTTGGTTTGGAAAAAATAACTGATAAAAGGGAAATAATAAATTCAAAACGATTATTTGAATTTGTCTATTTTCTAAAACCTCCTAAAAAACCTTCCATACATGTTAATTATTCTACTTGGTTAGAAATTGCCAAAGTTTTACCAGAAAAAAACCAAATAGAATTTGCTGTTAAAAAATTAATAGAATATGGTTATTTAAAAAAGCCAAATCAAAAAATAAAAAAAATTGTTGAAAGAAATCTTAATTTTGCAAAAAAATGGATCGAAGATTTTATAAAAACTGGTTTAATTGAAAAAGTAAGCCTTGAAGAAAAAATGAAAATCGCAATAAAAGAATTAATAGAAGCTATAAATAAATCAACTCAGGGGGAAGAATTACAAAAAGAAATTTTTGAAATAGCAAGAAAGCATAACATCAATCCACCCATATTTTTCAAAACCATTTATCAAATCCTTATTAAAAGTAAAGAGGGCCCTAGATTAGGGCCTTATATTTTTGAAATGGGAAAAGAAGAAGCTATAAATAGATTAAAAGAAGCTATAAAATAATATGCCAACTAAAAAGCTTTTTTGGGAAGATGCTTATCTAAAAGAATTTGATGCAAAAGTTTTGGAAATACAAGACAATAAAATTATTCTGGACCAAACATGCTTTTATGCCAATTCTGGTGGGCAAATAGCAGATACTGGAAAAATAAATGGTATAAAAGTTCTAGACTCTGTTTATGATGAAAATGAAAATATAGTTCATGTTTTAGAAAATGAGCCTGATTTTCAAGTTGGGGATATAGTTCATGGAAAAATTGATTGGGAGAGAAGATACAACATAATGAAATTACATACTTCGGCCCACATCATTTCTGCTGTTTTAGTTAAAAATTTTGGAAAGGTTTTGTTTACTGGTAGTCAAATTTATCCAGATAGAGCGAGGATGGATTTTAATATAGAAAAGTTAGATGAGCAAACTGCAAGATTCATAGAAGAAAAAGCCAATGAAATTGTGAAAATGAATCTTCCAATATTTACTAGAATTATAACAAAAGAGGAGTTAGAATCAAATCCAAATTTATTAAGGCTAGCTGATGTCTCCCACTATGAAAAATTTAAAGTTTTGAGGGTTGTGGAAATAAAAGATTTAGATGCCCAGCTAGATGGAGGTACTCATGTGAAATCTACTGGAGAAATTGGAAGGATAAAAATAATTAAAAGGGAAAATAAAGGTAAAAATAATCGTAGAATTACTATAATTGTAGAGGAAAATGTTTTATGAACCAAAGATTTTTAAAAATGAAGAAGCTTTATCTTTTGAATATCTCCCAGAAATTTTACCCCATAGGGAAAATCAAATACAATTAATCGCAAAAAATATTGAGCCTGTTGCTAGAAAAAGAAAGCCACAAAACACTTTTATTTTTGGCCCTCCAGGAATAGGAAAAACTGCTGTTACAAAATTTGTTTTTAGAGAATTTGAAGAAAATTATTCCAATGCAAAAACCATTTACATAAATTGCTGGAGCTACAATACTAGCATTGCCATCCTTTCAAAAATTTGTGAAGATTTGCAAATATATGTGCAAAGAAGGGGATGGGCTAAGGATGAAATTCTAAAGAGACTGATAGAAGCTTTGAATAAGAGCGATAAAGGAATTGTAGTAGCTTTAGATGAGGTTGATCAATTAATCTTTAAGGATAGTAATGCATTATATGACTTGCTAAGAATTAATCAATATGTTAAAAATCCTTTTGGATTAATTTTTATTTCAAATAATCCTTTCATTTTTTCAAAAGTTGAGCCGAGAATAAAAAGCAGTTTAGCTATAGAAGAAATTGAATTTAAGCCTTATAATTTGGAGGAAATGAAAGACATTTTGGAAGAAAGGGCAAAATTAGCTTTTTACGCTTTTGAAAATGGTGTAATACTGTTAGCTTCAAATCATGCTATGAGGAAAGGTGGGGATGTTAGAGTTGGGTTAGAAGTTTTAATGAAGGCTGGAAGAATTGCTGAAGAGGAAAAAGAAAACAAAGTTAAAGTAGAGCATGCGAAAAAAATTTTGGAAGAAGTAACAAAAGTCAAGCCGAAAATTTTGGAGGAAAAATTGAATGAACATGAAAAGAAAATTTTGGAAATTTTGGAGGAAAAAGAACTAAGCTTTAGAGAATTATACTTAAAATATTCGCAATCCATAGATAATCCCGTTACTGAAAGAATGCTAAGAAATTATCTGAAACATTTACAAGAAATAAATTTAATAAAAATTTTGAAAACAAAAGGATTGGTGAAAAAATATTAAATTTTAAAAATTAAATATGATTTGTGCCTCTGCCAGAATCAATGGCAGAATTGAGGGAAATTAATTCTGTTCTTAAAAAAATTGAGTTTGAATTAAATAAGCCTATAGATTCCCTCTACCTACTTAAACATGAATTAGAAAATGAATTATTAAGACTTAAAGAAATAATAAAGGAAGAGCCTTACAAAAAAATAATAAATAGTAGTTTGTCGGAAATATTGGAGTTTGGGTATAGTAATCATCTACATGATAGACTTCAACGCTTATACCATTTATTGGGTTCTTATAGAACACTAAAATTTTACGAAATAAGATACAATGTTTTTTCGAATTTACCTTGGGAAACTATAGAACATATTGACAATAACGTTGAATTTTTCTCGAAAGAAAAAGTCGAGAAATATTTTAATAAACTATCGAAATTAAAAGAGGATATAGAAAATTTAGCAACTCAAATAATGCAAGCGGCAGAAATAAAAAGAAAGAAATCTACTTTGAAAATTATCTTGGAAGTAATTTGGAAAATGATTCTCAAAGAAGAATTGAAACAGATACAACGAGAAGAACGTAATAAACTACTAGAGTATCTATATGGACTAAAAAAAGAAGAAACAAGAGAATTTGCGAATTTTATTGAAGAAACAAAAACAAGAATAGATGAAAATAACTCTCTTTTGCCTTTTACCGTGCTATTTCCTGAACTTGAAGATTTTTTAATTGATGCAAAGAGGCTGACAGCACATCCGGCTTACCAAGATTTGGAAAATTATCAAAAACTATTTCAATATTTATTAAAATTTAATGAAAGTTACAGGAGATTTAAAAAAATTTTCCCAACAAAGCCTATGCTCATAACCGAAATTAAAACTGAAAAACCAATTGAAAAAATTCCTGCGTCTGAAATTGATAAAATTCCTATAGTAGATAAAGGAACTTTAAAGTCGATTAGTTTAAAATTATCTTATGGGCTAACTTCTGGACAACCTAATAGTTATTTCATTGAAGTATTAGAAAAATTAAACAATACTTTATTTAATTTACATCCTTTTTTACAAGATGAGCCAACAAGAGGAAAACTAAAACTTATAACTGAATTGTCTAAAATGTGTTATAACCTGTTAAATGAACAGAAATTGAATGAACGACCAAGGGAAGAGATTCAAGAGTACCTAAATGATCTATTAATTAGATTACATATTTTTTAAATCAAAAGCTCTGTATATTTATTAATTAAATGAAGAATTTTGTCTCTTTTACTTGAATCATCAGATATAAACAATTCTAAAACAAGATCTTTTATTCCTGAATAGTTTTCTGGAAAGAAAGGCTTAAGTAATTTTAATAATTGATAAATTAACTCACAAAATCTTGCTGTTTCTACCTTTTTCTGTAATTCTTTTTCTATACTTAATATTTTCTGCATCTCATCCTCCGATTTCGTTAATGACAAAAGAAACCATCTCTCAAGCCTTAAAACTAAAGGCCAAAGTTTAGTAAAATCTTCTCTTAATTGTGGGTAAATTAAAGCATAACTTGAAAGCTTTTCTTTCAAACCAGCTGTTTTTTCGAAATCAACTAATATTATTGGATTAATTCCTCCATTAATAAGGTAAGAAATGTTTTGGACTGGATCATCTTCTATAACTATGTTGAAGCTCGGTTTGAAAGAATATTTATTCAATATTCTTTCCTTTCTAACTTTTTTCTCTGCATCTACATTTAATTTAATATCTTTAAATCTTCCATAATCATCAAAAATTATATAGCTTCCTTCAGCAAATTCTTTTGGTATTCCTAGCTTTTCTGCGGCCAATTTTGCAACTAAGTCTGGTGTTCCTGTATCAAGCATTATAAAGTAACCATATTTATGAGGATTCTTTAAAGCTTCTTTTACTCCTCTATACCATTCACCATTATCGACAGCATAATAAGCTGACGCTTCATACTGTTTTAAATTAAAATCACTTTTAGTGAAAATGTCATGAATAAGTTGAATTCCTTTTAAAATATTGTTTTCCTGTAAAAGTTTTAGTCCTTCAAATAGTTCCCTTTCATATTCTTTCATTTGTGAATTTACTTCCATCAAACCTTCTATCCATTTAGCAGTTAAATTTGGAGAAATAGTCCCATCGACATCTAGAATTAAACATTTTAATGGTTTTTGTGGGGGGTAGTTATCAGTTAGAAAATATTGGCGTGAACGTTGATAATAAAAATAAAATTCTGTTCGAGGCTCAAATTCCTTTATAACCCTATTTAAAAAAATTTGATAAGGGTCTATACTCATAATTAAAATATGGAAAAAGAAACTTTAGAGAATTTTGAAAAAGCAAAAGAAATTTATAAAAAAATAGAAAATTTTGCTAAACCACTAATTAAGCCTGGAGTAAAAATTTTAGATATTGCAGAGCAAATTGAAAATAAAATTAAAGAGCTTGGAGGCAAACCTGCTTTTCCTGTAAACATTTCCATCGACGATATAGCCGCCCACTATACGCCCGATGTAAATGAAAATACAATTCTAAAAGAAAAAAATTTGGTAAAAATAGATATTGGAGTTCATGTAAATGGCTGGATATATGATGGAGCATTTTCAGTTTTTGTGGGAGAAAAGACTCATCCTTTAATTGAAGCGGCTAAAAAAGCTGTGGAAGCTGGAACACGAGAAGCTAAAGCCGGAGTAAAGATATGTGATGTTTCAGAAGTAATTGAAAATGTAGTAAAGGAATTTGGTTTTAATGTAATAAGAAATTTATCTGGCCATAGGTTAGATAGGTTTAACTTGCATGCAGAACCTTCCATACCAAATAATAAAAATAAAATTGATATTGAATTGGAAAAAAACTGGATAATTGCCATAGAAGTTTTTACTACAGCTGGCGCAGGATGGGTTAAAGATTCTAGACCTATTTTAATTTTTCAATATTTGCAAGATAAAGCTACGAGAATGCATGAAGCTAGGAAAATTTTGGAAATGAGTAAAAAAGATTTTGAAACTTTGCCCTTTACTAAAAGATGGATAAAAAATATTTCACTATTAAAAATGGATTTAGCCTTAAACCAACTTTTAGAATTAGAAGCTATACAAGCTCATCCAATACTAAAAGAAGAGAGTGGCGCAATAGTTGCACAATGGGAAGAAAGTATAGTGGTAAAATAAATTTTTATTATTATATAATTAATAGAGAGGTGAAACAATGGCATATAGCTACACAAATAGCAAAGGCCAAACCTATTGGCTCCATACAAAAGGAGGAAAATTGTTTTATTTCTCAAAAGATCCTGAAGGAGCAATAGATTTGCCTGAAGGTTTTGTAGTAGTGGAAAATCCAAAAACTGGTTTGCCGATGATTAGAAAAAAATAATTTTTCAAAAAGTTCTAAAAAATAGAAAATTTAAACTTAAAAAGATGTAAATATATTTAATGCATACTGTTTGTGATCATTGTTCACAACCGGCAAAAAAAGTTGGAAAACTTTTTAAAGTCGGTTATTTATACCTTTGCAAAAATTGTAGGAAAAAGGTGAAAAAGAAGAAATAATTTATTTGCCACCAACAGACAAAAATTTTGTTATTGAGTTAGCAAAAAGATATCCGCAGTTATTACATTTTCCTTCTGTAATTCTTAAAACCTTTCTTAAAACAGGCTTACCGCATCTAGGACAAGTTATATTTTTTGTTAGCATTAATTCAAATTTTTCCCAATAACATAAAAAGAATTCTACATTGAAAAATATATTTTCTATAAATTATTTCTTAATAAACTTTACCAGTCCTTTTTGTGTTTCGCCCTGAAGAATATCTTGCTCTTTATAACCCAAAGCTTTTAAAACCCTTAAACTAGCTGGTAATATTTGATGATTTATATAATAATCTGGATCATATTGCTCCTTCTTAACTAATTCAATAGGAAAAGCCCTATCTGAAATACTTCCAGAACCTTTAGTTATTAAAAATTGAATTACTGTGCCTTCTCCTATTGGAAAACCTTTTTCTAATAATTTCATTGCAGCCTTCACATGGGGGCCAATTTGCTCATATTTAGAAAGGGGTCTCGTAATTTGTTCATAAATAATTAAATCTTCCAAATCTACCTTTCCTTCCTTCAATTTTTTTATTGTATCCCTTACCAATTGAATGGCTTTAGCTGGATTTTTTTCTTTTAAAATTATTGTTAAAACTTCCCTTTGAATTTTCTTAGCCAACTCACACCAATCCCTTCTTATAGCCTCATAGCCACGAATCTCAATATTTCCATCATAATCTATCAATGCATATCTCTTCTTTGCCCCAACTTCACCTTTTTCCCTAGTAACAAAAATTCCTCCTTCATATAAATTCCTAAATTCTATTTCAATTATTCCTGGCAATTGCTTGTTTACTTTTTCTTCAAACTTTTTTCCAATTTCCCTGAGCTCTGAAGGAGAAAGTTTTTCTGGATATCGTAACATTAAAGAATCTGTATCACCATAAATTATTTCGAAATTTTCTTTTTTTGCTAGCTCAATAACTTTTTTGATGTAAAACCTTCCAAAGGATGCTGCAGCTTCACCACATTCTCTTTTATACCATTTTGAACCCACAAAAGCAAAATAGCCATAGGTTGCGTTGGAAATTGTTTTGAGGGCAAATTGCTCATTATCTAACAACTTGTATTCCTTCGAATCTCTTTTCAATTTTTTCATTTTTTCCTTAATCTTTTTTCTTCTTTCAATCAATTCAGCTAAATGTTTAGGTATGAATCCTTTTTCGTCGGCGCAGAAATAATATTTTTGCTCAGGAACTAAGATTTTGTTTTTGCATGGAGAATAATTAAAAGTCCATGGGTCTATGTTGTGGGTTACAATAACTGTTGGATATAAGCTTTTAAAGTCAAACATTAAAATGTCAGAATGTATCCCCTTCTTTGGCTCTATAACTATTGCCCCTTTATATGTAGGCTCCATCCTTCTTTTTTCTATTTCTTCTGTTTTCGGTCTATTGGGAATTAAAACTTTATCTAGAAAAGCTTTCCTCATTAAAAAAGCTTCTACAAGCTGAGAATAAGTATAGCGCGAAACATCAAAAGGCAATTGCCCTGTTATTCGCGACAAAGCAAAAATTTGTGGCAACAAATATTCAGCTAATTTTAAAGTTAATTCTGAATCGTGCAAAGAATATTCTGTTAACTTTTCTAATTGCTGCTTTTTACTCCAAATCTCCACCATTTCCTTGTATTTCATTTCCTTTTTTCCTATGCCCAACAATTCTTGAGCTACTTCATCTAAAGTTAGAACTTCACTACGCAAAGAAGGAGCTAATATGTGGGAAACAAAGTTAAACAAATCTATGTGAACTCTTCCTTTTGTTCTAGCAGAAGAAATTCTTCCTCTTCTTACGATATGCACGGGCGTAGTATCTCTTCCTAGGTTAAGGGAAAGTCTTGCCTTTTCTGCTCTTTCTTTTATCTTTGGAATATCAAACCCATCCGAGTTATGAACTATAATATCGCTTGCAACAAAATTGCCACTGCTAGTTGTTAAATCATATACTACTGGCACATTTTCTTCTCTTATTTCAACAATTTTATCCCAGAAAATTTCAGAGTGGATTACTTTATCTAGTTCATCTGTTTTGACTCTAAATCGTTTTCTTAACTCTTCTGCAATTTCCTTTATTTTATCTCTATGAATAGTGCTTAAATTATGTTCATAATAGTAAATTGTAGAGTGAGGCGCGCTTTTAAAATCACTGGTTTTTATTTTGTATCTCTCTCTAATTTTTTGTAATATCTTTCCCACAAATGGGGGAAGTACATCCAAATTACCTCTTTTATCTGTAGTATCACATCTTTTTAAGAAATCTTCAATTTTTTGTTTTTTCTTCATGAATGGTAGGATAAATTGTTTTATTCTTTTTATATTGTCTCTCGATATTATAAAGTATGGACCTGTTGAATGAAGAGAAACAATAATACCGAGTCTAGTTAAAAGTTTTTTGATTTGTATTTTGGTTTTTTTATTCTTACAGGCTATGTAAAATGATTTCTGTTTTTGGGTAGTCCTACCATGAATATAACCATCACCATCGATTAGACCTGCAATAAATGCACCAATGAGTTTTTCATTAAATGAAAATATTTTTGATAACTCAATGCCACTCTTATCCTTATTCCCACATGAAATACCAATTCCTGTTAGAAAATCTTTAAGTAATGAGCATGAAACCTGTGCATGGATCATATCTTTCTGTTTTGGGTTGTTTCGGTGAATTATCACTTCTCTTACCTTTTTCCCGAACTTTTGTTCTATGATCTTTTTAAATTCTTTTATCAATTTTTTATCTGTATTTCCTAAATATAATTCATTCCTGCTTCCTTTATCGATGCTACCATCAGCTGCAACAAGACCACCTATATACATAAGTTTCTCATCGATTTTTGGTATTCTTGTTCTATCAATTTCTCGTATTTTTCCTTTAATGTCACGCCAATTATAACCTAACAAAGGAAGTATAGTTTCCTTAACTTTCTTTAGCTGAAAGTTCTTGCATGACTTAAGGGTGTTAAAATTCATGTTAAGTTTTTTCGCTGCATTTCTATAGGTCTTAAATTTTTTGCGAATTAATTTCTTCAGCCACCTGACAAATTTCCTATCAGTTATATAGCGCGAATCTCGTACTAAGTCAATAAAATCAGGTATGTTACTTTTAACTTTAATAATTTTAGGTGTTGCTATTAAATCTCCTTTCCTTACATCTTTTGCAAATTTCCATTCCATTCCTTTCTCTGTTCCAATTAGTAATTTATTTCCTGGGGTTACTTTTATTTCCCTCCCACTTCTTGTTTTAAATCTTATTATTTTGTGATAGCCAGGGTTATCATATTTCCATGTTTTAAGTACTTTAACTGGACATATGGTATTATTTACAAGACCCATAATTTTGGGTTTGGATCCGTGACTTTGATATTTTTCGGTGTATTTTCCTATCGGCATTTTTTCCCCATTTTCAAGTATTATTTCCTCGTCATGAGGCAAACAGTTATATCCGACCAAAAAGTCTGGGTCTTCTTCTCTAATTATACTGATGAAACGTTTTATGATGCCGACCTCATTCCCAACAACTTCAACATAGCTTGGTTTTTCTCTCCATTCGTGGCTTGTGATGACTTTTTTCTTTCCTTCATTTGTTACCAAGCTTAGCATTATAAGTTTTGGCTCACCGTCTTCTTCAACAAATTCGCTATCAAAAGCTAAAACTTTGAGGTTAATTGTTTTTTCAGATTCTATTGGTTTAACACTTTTTGCTTTTATAACCTTGTCCACAGCATATTCTTTATTTTCTGTTTCTTCTCCATCTACTTCAATCCATCCCATGGGCTCTAATTGCTTGTCTATTAGATATCTCTTTGTAAAAGGAATATCATACTCAAAAGTATCTTCAACCTCTTTCCAATCTTTTATCGCATCTCTCACATCTTTTAATCTTCTAGGATTACTTATTGTTATTTTTAACAGCTTTACATTTTTATTCTGCCAATTTCTTTCTACAGTTTCTACGCTTAAAATTTTCGTCTCCAATTTTTTCTCATCAAGACTTTCAATTTTCTTTTTCAATTTTTCTAAGTTGCTATTGATAGGCAAAGCATAAAAATAATGGAAAAAGTTGGAATCCAAAACTAAAACTGTTTTACCTTTAGGATCCTTACAGTAAATTCTAATTATCCCTTTATTTTCTTCATCCAAAGTATAATCAGCATCTATGACAAAAAGTTGTTCTTCCATTAAATTATCACTAATTAAAAGTTTACTTCTTAAATAAAATGAATCAAAATCTCCAATTCTTCTTCTGGCACTCCAACATCTCTAAAATGGGCGACCACATCATCCACACTCATGCCCTTATTTCTTAAATTCCTTCCTGATTCTATTGTCTCATACCAAAAATAAATCCATTTATCAGTTCTATCGACAAACCAATCTGGCTCGAATTTAGAACGATATTTATGAAATAATACGCCAACTCTAACATCTTTAGCTCCCAACTCCTTCAAGTAATTTTTAACCAACATCGAAGTTTTCCCAGTATCAGTACATTCCTCTAAAACTAAGTTCTTCTTATCTCTCACTTTTTCTGGGTAGCGAAGCGGTTTAACTATTCTTGGTTCATCTAAAGCTACACCATCCTCTAAATAATGTGTTACCCTTAAACTATCATAAGGAACGTCAGGAAAAACATCTAATATTCTTCTCAATGGTGCGAATCCTCCACGTTCTACAACAACTATATTCTCTGGTTGATAAGATTTTTTAACCATTAATGCTAACCTTAAAAGCATCAAATCAAATTGATTTGCAGAAACATACATTCGATTTTTCAAGTCTGAATATATTTGCGCCATATTTTCTTAGTGGTTGCAAAAATATTTATTATTTAAATATAAACCCTGTTTCCTCTGACCAAAATAATAAGTCTAATTCAGCTAATCGAAGATTTAAGCTATTTGCGAATTCTTTCACCTTATTTTCTATTTGTAAATAAACTTTTTTTGTCAGAGTTTTAGGAATTTCCTTTATCACGTTATATTCTTTTAATTGCCTCAAAACATGAACATCAAGAATGGCCACATCAAAACTAAAACCAATATTTCTGATAAAATGGCTTGCTTCTTTCATTCCTAAGCCCTTAACATTCTCTACTAACCACTCCCTTAATTCATAAACATCAATAAAAGATTGAATAAAAGTTTTTATCTGAAGCCTTCCTTCTAAAGTAAATTTTTTCCTTGCATCAACAATATACCTAGCTTTATTATCAGCAAACCTAACATTATTAAGAAAAGGTCTTATTTGTTTTTCATCTCCAACATAAAGTAAATTATTTTTCATCAAAGCTTCTATTGCTCGCCATGCTGTTGTGGCTTTAGATTGTGGCGTACACAAACAAAAAGCCAGTTCCGCAAAAATTCTTTCATCAGATTCATTAAAAACATCATGAAATTCTTTTAACCTATTTCTTATCTCGTCTTTTTTCTGCTCATATTTTTTAAGAAGAAGCTTAACATCTTTCATTTACCCACGCAGTTTTATTTCAACGTGCACATTTTGTGGAATATTTACACGCATGATTTGTCTTAAGGCCCTGTCATCAGCTTGAACATCTATTAACCTTTTGTGAATTCTCATCTCCCATTTATCAAAAGTTGCATTGCCATGGCCAGTACCATCCCCACATGGTGTTTTTAGAGTTACAACCTTAAGCTTCTTTGTTGGTAAAGGAATAGGTCCACGATAATCTATACCGAATTTTTTCGCAACTTCGATAATCTCTCGGCTAATGGAATCTAATTCTTTTGGATCTCTTCCTGACAACTTTATTCTTGCTATCTGCATTTATTATCGCCCTTTTATAAGCTATTAAATTAATAGATTTATTAGAATTTAAAAAGTAAAAAATTTTAAATTTTAATTTAAAGCGAAAGTTTTATGGTCTCAAAAAATACATAAAAGCTTTATCGAGAAATTAAATTAAAATATTTAGAAATGGTGTATGAATAATTTAATATAAAGTATTAAACGAGTGGAAGTTTAGATGATTATTTGAAAAAAATTAGCTAGGGATTTGTAAGCGGCGCGACTAAAAATTTTTGACTTAACTGAAGAAGAGTTGCCTATTTATGTAATTGTTTTGGGGAAGATAAGATAATTTGCGTAATATTATAATTTATGAAGAGTTTTACTATTGGTAACAAGAGAATTCTAGCAAAAGTTTTTTTGTTTGTTAAATTTGAACATACTACTGCAAAGGAACTAATAGACAGTATTGTTGACGACATTAAATTTTCTTCTATTGGCTACGGTGGATATAGAAGTAAAACTGCGCTCAGAAAACAGCTTTGGTTCGGAATTTTTGGTAATGAAAGATGCATTAGAGTAAATAAATTCAACATAAGTAGTTATACAATTATCCGCAGTCTGAAGGCAACAATTTTAAAGTGTCATCAATTTTTACCAACATCTAATTTAATATATATTTTCGTTTTCCCATGTTTTCAAAAATTTGTAAAGGATAAAATGAATGGTGTTCTTGGCTTTTCGCCATGGAAAAATACAATATTACTTTACATTACTCCAGTTTAAAATTGGAAAGTTGCCCTACAACAAACATTATGCCATGAGTATACTCATGCTATTTCGAAATGTTACCACACAAAACAGACAGTTCTTGATAGGCTTATATTTGAGGGCGCGGCCGAATATTTTAGGATGCGTATACTTGGGGGGAAGAAATCGCCATGGGTTGCCGCTTTAACAAAAAATGATTCTTTTACGCTTCTAAAGCAAATAAGACATAAACTATTTTCAACTGATAGAAAACTTCAACAAAATCTATTTTATGGTGCCACTTATCCACTTTGGGCTGGATACTCTGTCAGTTATTATTTAGTTAAAGATTTCTTAAAAAATAGGGACAATAATAATCTGAAAGAACTAGTGACGTTTGGATCAAGATCAAAAGAGTTTCGAAAATTTTTAAGAGAAAATATTTTATAATAAACATTTAGACTTTGAATTGAATACCAAATTGTTTTGAGAGATTTTTATCAAAAAACCTTGAGTCTAAATTTTGCTTGTGCCTTTGCCACGTCAGCCAATTTTTCAACCTGCTTGTAAAAATATAAGAATGGCCTAAATCTTTCGCAACATTTGATGGAGACTGGTTCATAACATATAGTCTGTATAGAACTGGGTCTAAGACCTTGTAAACATCTTCTGGAAGGATATTATTAGGCATTTCGCCAAAATAATCTTTTACCTTGTCCCTATTTGTGCCCGCATTAATTGGACGTCGACAAATTATCGAATCGCGTACCTACTATGCGTTTTCATGTCACATAACATTAAACTGATAGAATATCACGAGCAAAAAGTATAAATCCTTTAGAGCCATAGGAAAGAAAGAAGTTGTATTCAATGTTTACAGTATTTTAAAAATGAAGATTAAGCTGCAGAAGATTTCAACTTAAGAAAAATAACGATGACTTATGAAAATGAAAGTGTGAGTGGCTGTCCGTTTTCATTGCTATACAAGAATTTTTAAAAGGGAGATGGTATAGAACTAAGGTCCTATGCAAATTAGAGAGCTGATTAGTAAGCTATTCCTAAATCGGTATAGGTACAGATACCTAGCATAATAGGATAAAGAATTAATTATCTTTTCATTTTTGAAATAATTCTTCTACTTTCCTCTTTAGCCTCTTCTATTTCTTTTTCTATTTCTTTTCTAGTCATCTTTCTAGCCTTAGTTTGTTTTTGTAGCTTTGCGGTCATTTCTTCTAAAGTTCTAATCCTCTCTTGACTGTATAGAAGCTGTTTTACAGCAAACCTAACAAATTCTGTCTTAGTTGCATACTCTCCAGCCTTAACTAAAGTCTCTATCTTCTTCAGATCTTTTTCAGGCAGGTTTAATAGTATTTTTCGGCCCATAATACACCCTATAATGAATATATAGAAAATATATATTTTACATATATTTAAATCTTTACAGTAGCTCTCTAGTCTTCCAGATTCTGAATTTGTCTTTAACAACTTCAAAATCTGTATCTGTAGACCATATCCCATCATGATTTTCTATAGTTAGAGCCAAAGCTACTAATGGGATATCAGACTTATCTCT
>JAWADS010000012.1:0-13638 GCA_038998625.1 Candidatus Aenigmatarchaeota archaeon
CCTTTTCATTAGACATCTTAACTTTTACAAATTTTGTAAAAGTAAATATATATACTTTTTGGTTAAAATAATTATCAATGGTGAATATAAAAAGAATGAAATTAAACAGGAAAGGGATAGAATCTTTTTTAAGTCCATTAGAAGTTGATGTTCTTAATATTTTGTGGAAGAAAAAAAGTTCTAGGGTTAGAACAATTTATCAACAGTTGAGAAAAAAGAGAAGAATAGCTTTGACGAGTGTTGCAGTAATTCTAGACAGACTTTATAAAAAAGGACTAGTATCAAGAAAGATTGGACTGGGAAAGGGCGGGGCATATTATATTTATACTGTAAAATTTAGCAGACCTGAATTGGCAAAATCTATCTTAAATAACGTTGTTGACAAACTAATAGAAAGTTTTGGATCTCTAGCAGTAACATATTTTCATGAAAGATTTGCGAAGAGGAAGAAAAAATGAGTTATGCTTGCTTGGCAGGCGTTCCAATAGATTTAGATAAAGCACTTATTTCAGTAATATCCATCACTCTTTCAATAATCTTCCTTTTAATATTAAGAAATCAGAAAACTTCTATTAAGTCTAAAATCTTTTTAATTTATGGTCATTTAACAACTCTCTTTTTCCCCTTTATTTTATTTACAATAAACATTGGTTGTGGAGCTTTTTGTCTTTCTTGTTATAACAACATTTTCAGTTTAATAATTTACTCGATACCAACAACTTTGTTTATTAGCACCATAGCAGGTTTTATTTTCGTACCAATTTACTATATTTATACCAATAAATCAAGGGAAATAAAAAATAAAGCGTTAACTCATTTTCTAAAAAAACATTGTAAAAAATTAAATATTACAATACCAAAAATTTATGTTTTAGATAAACCCAATCCAATGGCATTTTCCCTTAGAAGCTTTAAGTCATCAATTTTTCTATCTGTGGGTTTGTTCGATATTTTAAAAATAAGAGAAATAGAGGCAGTGATTCTTCATGAGCTTTATCATATTGCAAGCAAATCTTCAATTCTTAAATTTTCTCATTATATTCTGCAATTTTTCTCCCCTTTGTCTTTCATAGCAAAATTATCCCACGATTCCAATGAAGAAGAGCAAAGGGCAGATAAGTTTGTAATAGAGATTCAAAAAACCAATAAATATATAATTTCAGCTAAAAGAAAAATTATGAAATTTAACTTTTAAGATAAAATTTAAATTTTAAAAATTAAAAGCCTATACTTTCTCTTTTGTTATTAGAAATGTAGCAACATAATCAGAAGCCAATATTTTTTTATCAGTTTTCGGGTATGGGCTTAGGTCCATTAATTTAATAGAAAAGCCATCAAAAACTTTGGATGACAAATTATTAGGTTTGAGGCCTCTGATGATTAAAGTAAAGTTGCCAAGGTTTTTATTATCCTTTATCACATTAACGATTACGCGCGCCTCTCCTTCCCAAAAACACCAAACATCAGAAGGGCATCTCGAATCTTCACTTACCTCTAGGAATTTCAAAATCATTTTATCATCTATTAAAGCCATTTGTCCAATTTTAATCTTAAAAGGATACCCTATTGTGGCCTTTACAATTCCACCAACTAAAAAATTTCGGTAAATAATAAAACTTGAAATCGCAATAATCAAAGAAAGAATTATAACAATTCTTATAAATAACTTTTGATTTTTGATCATAAAGAATAATAATTTTTTCAGTTTAATATAAAAAGGCAAGGTTTATATATACCATAAACTACAATTTTTAAGGGCGAGTTGGTCGGGTAGCTTCGCTTCTGCATCAAAGCAGAAGTGAGGAAGCTCCCTCCATCCCGAAGGTGTGGCGAAAGCCACAGGCTGAGAAGCCTCTGCAGAAATCAGAAACGACACTTACTACTCGCGTTAACAATGATTTGTAAAATGAGTTGTGGGTAGTAAGATGAAACGGTTCTGCAGCCTGGTTGGGATGCAAGCTTTAAGCGCTTAGACAAATGCTACCTTAAACAAAAGAGGGGCTATGACCAACACGCCCTTTTTAAAAAATTTAAGTATATTTTCTTTCAACCAAAAAATTTATAGGTAATTTTTATATCTTAATTTTACAAGATTGTAGAAAATGAGTTGGACTTACAAAACTTTCTTTTTAGATGACATAGATCTAACAAAAATTCTTCAAGAACTGTTGGTAAGGTTTAAATATAAAGGATATGATGCATTTCCCAATTCCGATAATTACAAGGAGAAAAGCCTTAGACTGAAAAAACCACCTAGATATAATTTTGATATCATTTTAACACTAATTTTAGAAAAGGATGATGTTAGGATAGAAATCCGAACATTATATGGAAAAAAAGAATTAGATAAAGAATACATGGAAGACATTAGAAGAACAACATTTCAAACCATTGATAACTATCATAATTATTTAAAGAAAAGAAAAACAACGTTGCTACTTCCTTCTGACTAAAAATTTATTTTTATTTATTTTTATTATTTAATCAAATAAAGATAAAAGATAAAAGATAAAATAAGATAATCATGGCCGAAAAAAGAGATAGAGTATATGTTCCTGCGGGTATAGGTGGACTAATAAGATATGGTGAAGAAGAAGAAAAAGGCATTAAACTAAAGCCTAAACATGTTGTGTATTTTGTTGTAGCCATTATTTTATTGGAATTAATTTTAAAATTTGCTTTTCCTTTAGTTTGAGTTTTTTGATTTTTAATTTTTTTATTGGCTCGCTCCACTGGGCGGTCCACCTCGCGCGAGATATAAAACAAAGAATATAGGCGCGAGGTCCTTCTTTGTAAAAAAATTTAAAATAAACTAAAACAAACTAAAAAACATGGAAATTTTCATTGGACCTGCAGGTAATGTGCAGGCTTCTAAGGAACCTGGGACCGAAGGTTCATTAAAATGGATAAAGGAGAATGGTTTAAATGCCCAAGAAATAGAATTTGTAAGAAATGTTTACTTAACACAACAAAGGGCCGAGGCGATTGGAAAATTGGCGAAAGAATTGGGAATTAGATTATCTATTCATGCGCCATATTTTATAAATTTAGCATCGGAAAGCAAGCAAGTTTTAGCTATAAGTAAAAGATTAATCTTGGATTCTGCTGATCGAGGAGAAAGATGTTGCGCAGACACTATAGCAATCCACGCTGCCTACTATTATCACAAGGATCCAAAAAAAACTTTTGATATAGTAAAGAAAAATTTTGAGGAAATTTTAGAGGAAATGAAAGCAAGGGGAATTAAAAACATAAAATTGGGAGTGGAAACAATGGCTAGAGAAACTCAATTCGGAACTTTGGATGAAGTTATAAAACTTTGTAAAGAAATAAATCATAAGCAATTGGTTCCTTACATAGATTTTGCCCATATTTTTTGTAAAAACAATGGAAAAATTGATTATGCCGAAATTTTTGATAGGCTGGAAGATTTGAAATTAAAACATATCAATTCCCATTTTGAGGGGGTTAAATATAATGTTTCTTCAAAAAAATTTGTGGATGTGCATACACAAATGAATTCTCATCCCCCTTTTGAACCTTTAGCAAAAGAGATTTTGAAAAGGAAGTTAAATATTACAATAATTGCAGAATCTAAGCCTTCTCCAGAAAAGGATGCCTTGAAAATTAAAAGTATTTTCGACAAATTAAGAAAACAATAAAAAACTTAAAAATTTTAAAAATAATTTCTATTTTATGTTTAAAATCTGCGATGAGTATAAGAAGTTTTGTAAAGAGCTACACAAAGCTGGAATAAAATTAGATCCAAATTCGTCTGAAAAAATAAGGGAAAGGTTAAATAACAATGTAAATGTATGGAATAAGCTCAATATAATTTTAGAAAATGTAATTCCCCATGCAAATTTTATCTATAAAGCGTACTTATCCACTTTTTCTGATGGAACGGGGAGAATCAAAATAGATAAAATTCCAAACCCTATAGCGATACTATACATAGATATTGAAAATTATAAGTATGAATTGAAATATAATGAATTAATTGAAGAGAGATTAAGAAAATTCGGTATTTTAAAACAATTTTGACTAATTAGTTAAAATTTAGGTTATATCCATCTTTTCCTTAAAATATAAAGGTTTTTAAACCTTAAAACTAATTTTTTATTATGAGATATAATGATATAAAAAAATGGTATCGTATTAAAAAAAGATTTGAAAAATTGGAAAAAATTAAATTTGCAGAAGAACGATTAAATGAAAGTATCAAAGAGGAAATAAAATCACTTAAAGAAAATATTTATAATTCTAAAAAAATTCCGTTAATAGAAAAGCGTCTTGAGGAGATTAAAAATAAATATAATATATTGCACAATATATCTGTTCTTTTAGAAATTTTAAAACCTTATGTGCATTCCGTTTATTATTCCACTGATTCAAATCATGTCCGGGTTTTTAAGGACCGGAAAGAAACTGAAGAATATTTAAATCTTCTACGTTTAAATCTTCTACGCCCTAGGTTAACAAATAATCAAGAAATAAAGAAATTTTATGATCAATTAATAAGGATAACAAGTGAATATATAAACCGAATAAAGTCGGGGGAGCAAGAAAAAATAGTCATATGTTATAAAGAAAATGGCATTGAATTTAAATTTGTTACTTCACCCGATATTATTTCTCAACACCATTTAAATAATTTAAAAAATTTTGTAGAATCATTGTATAGAGTCTAAGATTATTTTAACTCTGCATGTATATTGATTATCTCTTATTATTTTTGCCAAAGGTTTCCTGGTTCTTTTGTAGTTTAAAAAACCTGAACCATAACCACCATAACCTTCATAATCCAATTCTCCACCATCCGCATAAGTATAAAACATATAACCTTCTTTATATCTTTCTTCAGGAAATTCTTTTTTTAGATTTTTTATACCATCTTCAAAAGGCTTATATTTTTGTAGCATGAAAAGGAGTGTATGATCAAAACAAGCTTGCATTCTAGGCGAATTTTTTGGCATAACAATTTTTTCACCCTTCTTATAATTAATCCATATTTTTAAGAATAGGTGTTTTGCTAAGTCGGGCAAAACATCATTAAGCGGTCCTCTAATATAAACTCCGAAACCCAAACTGTTTATTAAAACTACGTTATCCCATATGTTTTGAATTGCATTTTCAGAATTATCAGTTAAATATCTTTTAGTTTTAATAAGCTCAATTCTTGCTTGTTTGATATTTTTGATTCTTTCTTGGTAATACATCGATCCCTTGTCTGAAAATCTTTGTAAATCATCTAAAGAATTGAGTAAATTATTGAGATTATTTAATAATTTATTTTTTCTCCTTTGGTCAATGGATTCCTTAGTTACTAAAAGGTGGAAATAGAACCTTAATTCATTTCCTGTCCTAGCACAATTCTTTATAGTTTCATCGGCTGCATTTTTCTCTTTTAGAATATCAATCAAATCACGCATCTATCAAGAATTATTTCAAAAAAATATAAAAACATTACTATAGAAGCACTTGGTTTAATAAAAAGGTTGAAATAAGCCAGTTTTTAGTTAAACATCTAATATAACAAAGGCCCTCCAACCACCTTTTGTTTCTTCCACTTTAAAATTATGCAGACTAACTCCTTTTACATCTGCAGACAAATCATGTTTTTTAGGGTTGATTTTTTCCCCATAAGCTAAGGCTATTAACTTCCATTTTTTATTTTTTGGCATGATATCAATATCAAACTTATTAAACAACAACTGTTCTGAATCTTTTAAAACAATTAATTCTTGTAAAAAATTAAAAAGAAGCATTTCAATATTTTCGGCCTCAACTTCAATTTTTTGTTTTACTTTTTTCTCAATTTTTTGTATATTTCTTATTTGTGTGTTAATTAAAGCCAAGCCTGCAGATTCGAACAATTCCCTTAAAGTTTTACCTACGGCTTCAAAAGCAACTTCTGCTATTGCCACATCTTCTATAAATTTGTAAGGCATTTTGACCCTTTTATTTCTTTTAATTATTATTTTTGGATATTTTATTATATGCGTGAGTTTAACAAAGGACAATTTTTACCTTATCAAGATTTAGCCCCAAGAAAATCTTTTCCAATTTTAACAATTGCCCTCATTTTGTTAAATGTTATGATTTTCCTCTGGAGTATTTTTGGAGATTATAAAGAAATAATTTCTACCTACGGTTTTATACCTGCATCATTCTCTCTGTTAACTTTAGTTACTTCAATGTTTTTACATGGAGGTTTTGACCATATTTTTGGCAATATGCTATACTTATGGATTTTTGGTGATAATGTGGAAGATAAATTTGGGAAATTTCTATTCATAATTTTTTACTTTCTATCAGGATTTGCAGCTAGTGCTTTGCATTTAATAACAAATTTAAATTCAACTATTCCGGCAATAGGAGCATCAGGGGCAATATCTGGGGTTTTAGGAGCTTACTTAGTTTTCTTTCCCAAAGCGGGTATAAGATTTATTTCTAGGTTAGGAACGGGAGTCATGCCAGCTTATTACATGATAGGATTTTGGTTTATTATGCAATTATTTTTTGGATTTGCTACTCTTCTTGGCCCTAGAGGGAGCGGAATTGCCTTTTGGTCACATATAGGTGGGTTTGTTTTTGGTTATTTGTTTGCAAAAATATATAAAAAATTTTTTAAATAATTCTTGTTAAATACTCTTTAACTTTTGATTTTCCCCCAAAAGTTCATTTATTTTTTCTGCCAATATGAAATCCTTTTCCGTCAAACCTTTAACGCTATGAGTATAGTTAATTAACTTCACTTTATTCCAAGAATGAATCATAATGTCTGGGTGGTGGTTAAGTTTTTCTGCTATTTTTCCAACTTTGTTGACAAATTTCAATGCTTGAACGAAATCTTTAAACACTAAATCTCTTTCTAACTTACCATTCATTATTTTCCATCCTTTAATTTTTTTCTTTACCATATAATCTTTGTCCTTTACCCTTTTATATTTGCTACAGGCCTTAATCTTAAAACCTTTAAGCTTATGTTAGCTAGATGCATTGAATCAACAACTTCATTTATATCTTTATATGCAAATCCCGCTTCTTCAGCGAGACCTGACATAGTGGTAGCTTTAACGTAAATTCCTCTTTCTAACATTTTTCTTTGCAACTCTTCACCCCTAACCATTTTTTTAGCTTTAGTTCTACTCATAGTTCTTCCACTGCCATGCAATGTAGTGCCGAAAGTTTCTTCCTCAGCCTGTTTAGTGCCAACACATAAGAAGGAACCAGTTTCCATGCTACCACCAACTATTACAGGCTGACCAAATTTTTTGAATAAAGGTGCTAATTCAGGATGATTTGGTCCAAAGCTTCTGGTAGCCCCTTTTCTATGCACTATAACTTTCATTCTTTCTCCATTTACCTTATGTTCTTCTATTTTTGCAGTATTATGAGCTACATCATAAATTATTTCTAATCCAAGTTCTTCAGCACTTTTATTAAAAATCTTTTCAAAAGCTTTTCTTATTTGATAAACTATTAGTTGCCTGTTTACAAAGGCAAAATTAATGGCACAAGACATAGCTTTAAGATAGTTCTGTCCTTCTTCTGATTCAAAAGGTGCGCAGGCTAATTGCTTATCTGGAACTTTGATTTTATATTTTTCCATCGCCCTTAGAAAAGTTGTTAAATAATCTGTACAAATTTGATGTCCAAAGCCACGAGAACCACAATGCACCATTATACAAACTTGATTTGGTATAGTTCCGAGGCCCCAAGCTTCAGCTATTTCTCTATTAAAAATTTTATCGATAACCTGAATTTCTAAATAATGATTTCCTGAACCTAAAGTACCTATTTGACTTTTCCCCCTGCTATAGGCAGTTTTACTAACTTTCGAAAAATCAGCAGTTTTTACGCCACCATATTCTTCTAATCTTTCTAAATCTTGCCCCCAAGCATATCCATTTTCTACAGCCCATTTAACGCCTGTTTCTACAATCTCCCTAAAAGTACCTTCTGGTATCTTGGCAATTTCTTTAGGTTCTTGATAAGAAGTAGCTCCAACTCCAGCAGGAACCATTTTGAAAAGTAAATCTACTAATTCTTTAATTTTTGGTTTAATTTCATCTAGTGTTAAGTTAGTTTTTAGTAAACGCATGCCGCAATTAGAAACAACAAAATTATTGGCTATAAAATTATGATTTTCTGAGTTCATTGTAAAATCATATACATAGTCAGAAAAATCATTAATTTCTGTAATTTCTTCAATTTCATCCCAAACGAAAGTTGAATTTATGACATAATTTTTAAGAAATGTTTCAAATGTTGGAAAGCTCGTAGATATTCTTGCTTCTTTTATACCAAGCTTATATCTAATTAAAGCATTTCCTATTATTTTTATATCATCTTCTTTTGTTCCACCAGAAATTATGATCTCTTTATACTTACAAATTAAACTTTTTATAAATCTCTTTTTTAATCTCAAGTAATGTAAAGCTGCTGCCATCATACATTTTTTTCTCATATCATATTCGCATCCTATCTTTGACCACAATTTTATCAAATTTTCATCTTTAGAAGAAATTTTCAAAATGATTTTTAATGTTTTCTCTCCAGATTTTGTGATTGCTGCATCATAAATGTAAATTTTATTACAATTAACACCAAATTCAGAAAGCATTTCTCTTATTTGATTAATAAATTTGTAAGCATTCTGCAATAATTTTTCAGATTTATTTAGACTAAATGATGGTTCAACAAACCCATATTTTTCTTTATTTCTTAATTTGGGCTTACTCATTTCTGCTCCAAAAAGTCCAGCTAGATACAATCTTTTAATCCATAAAGGAGCTTTCCTAATCCACTTAGGAACTTCAAATTCTGTAAAGGATTTGTTGCCTTTTGGAACACCAAGCATATAAAGAAGAATTGCAAAACTTTGTGAAGTTATTGGAAGTTGGGTAGTTGTACCTTCTATTTCTCTTATTTCTTTTTTAGTAACTATTTTACTTTTTACCTTTCTTTTAAAAATTCTTTGCACAGAAAAGCCTAATCTTTTTATATCTTCGGCTATTTTTTCTAATGTTTCAATATTTCCAATTATTCTTGTAGACCATCTTCTATTTACTTCTCCTACCCATCCATCTCCTGTAATAAACCCAACTAATCTTGCTAAAATTGGTAATTGGGGCGAATTATATCGTAATGGTAAAAGCTTTCTATCTTTTAATTCTTTAATAATTTTTTTTCTCATCCCAATTGCTTTAATTATACTTTCTTCATCCAAAATAATTTCATCTGATGGCTCTTCGTATTTAACACCTTCAAAAGGATAAATAGCAACATAGTCCCCTTCTTTTAATTCACCCGCCTTTATCATATTATTAGGAGTTAAAATTGGATGATCAATAGTAGCTATTAATTCATAACCAGCTTTTGTCTTTATTTTTATAACTTTTTCTTTTGGTTTTTGCTTCAAAAAAAGAATTGGCTCGTCTTTATCTTCAATCCTTTCATTTAAATCCATGCATACTACTTTTTCATCTAACTTTTTTTCAAAATCAGAAATATTTTTGAAATATCCAAACTCAGAAATGATTTTAGTATTTCCAGCAACACAATTTATGTCAAAACCTATGGCCCCAGGAGAAATTATTCCTTCCTTCAAATCAAAAGCACCACACCAACCAACAGGCACACCATAGCCAGAATGACCATCACTAAAAACATAAGAATATTTTAGCAAACCAGGGAACATAGCTGCATTCGCTGCCTGATCAAAAACTTCTAAATCCATGGAGTTAAGCAAATTTTCTTTAGCATAAATTCTAACTGGAACCTTCATACCATGCTTAAAGCTAGTTGGGATTTCCCAAACTATATCAGTGATTTTTTTAAATTCTGGCTTCTTCAATTCTCCTTGCTTGAAAGGCATAACAACACCAAATTAATTATTTTATATTTTCAGATACACGCAGAACCAGCCTGCGTGCACCCGTTTCCGCAAATTTACGTCGGGCACACGCAAATTAAGGCAAAACTTATTTAAATATACTGATATTAGGTATTTAAATAGTTGATGTTTATGGTAAAATTTTCTGAAAAAGAAGTTAAATTTTTAGAAGGCCAAGAAGTTTGTAGATTAGCTACTTCTTCTAAAAGTTTACAACCCCACGTTGTGCCTGTTTGTTATATTTTCCATAAAGGTCATTTTTATATCGCCACTGATTTTGACACTAAGAAACTAAAAAATTTGAAAGAAAATAGAAAAGTTTCTTTAGTAGTTGATGTTTATAGACAACCTAAAAATAAAGCAATTTTCATTCAAGGAGAGGCTGAAATTTTAGAAAGAGGAGAAGAATTTAAAGAAATTTCTGAAATTTTCTTCAAAAAATTTTATTGGGCTAGAGCCGATCCTTGGGAAGAAGGAGAGACTGTAATTTT
Organism: Candidatus Aenigmatarchaeota archaeon; assembly: GCA_038998625.1. Taxonomy (GTDB): domain Archaea; phylum Aenigmatarchaeota; class Aenigmatarchaeia; order CG10238-14; family SCSR01; genus JAWADS01. The sequence goes on from JAWADS010000012.1 coordinate 10,393, forward strand.
GAAAATCAAACCTGAGAAAAAAATTAGTTGGGGTATTTAAATTTTTTTATTTTTTTATTGGCTCGCTCCACTGGGCGGTCCACCTCGCGCGAGATATTAAACAAAGAATATAGGCGCGAGGTCCTTCTTTGTAATCTATAGATTGAATTATTTGTCATTAAAAAGGAAAATACTCAAAACAAATCTTCTTCCCTTTTAGTTTTCTCATTCCAAACTTTTCTCACTTTTTCTTCTTTCTCAGCCTTTATCAACAAAGCTTTTTTACTATCGGGTAAAGGAATTATAAAATACTCTTCTATTTTCCCTTCATCACTTTTTAGAGTCAATTTTTTCTTTTTATCTGCTAGCTTTAAAGTTTCTGGATCCAGATATTTAGTAAGGACATATCTACCTCGAGAATCTAAAGCTCTTATTTCCACCTTACCTTTTTTACTTCTTGTCAGAACAGCTTCGGAAAACTTCATGCTTATAAATTTATGAAAGAATAAGCTTAAGTTTAATTATTAATTAAAGAGGAGATATCTTTGCCCATAAGTACAGCACCATATAAAAGAAAGTATTGGCATACTAAAAAAAGGGGAAGGGAGGTTACAGTTAAATGTGAGTTTTGCCGAAGAGAAGTACCTAGATATAAAACTTTTGTTGTAACTAAGGGTTTCAGAATATCTGATCCTTTAATATTACAACAAACAGATAAAAGATTTATCCATATGCTTACAAGAAAAATAAGAGTATGCCCTAGCTGCGCAAGATTTAGAGGTATAGCTCAGCCGGGTAAAAGTATAAGAAAAAAACATTTAGAGATTTAATTTTTTTATTTTTTTATTGGCTCGCTCCACTGGGCGGTCCACCTCGCGCGAGATATTAAACAAAGAATATAGGCGCGAGGTCCTTCTTTGTAAAGATTTTTGAAAATCTTAAAATATAATTTCTTTTAGCTAAAAAACTAATATAATTTAAGAGAAGAATGGTTTTCAATAAGATAAGAAATTTAAGAGGAATCCTTTACAGGAAGTTAATAGAAAAGAAAGAAACAAAACTAGGAAAAAAATTAACAAAGAAAAAAGAGGAGCAGGCTTTAGAGTTACCAGGATTTAGAATTGCTAAGCCCAGTAGAATTTTTGAATTGCCTGAAATTACTGATATAACTAAAGTAAATGTAATTTATCCTTTAACAGAACCGTTTGCCTACGCTAACATAAAGTGGAATGATCAAGAAAAACAATTAATTTATTATGTGATTGAGCCAGTACTAACAGAGGATGAAAAGAAAATTCTGCAGAGAATATCAGATGCTCTTGTGGAGCTTGTAGAAATAGAGATAAGCAGCGTTAAAGAAACTTCAAAAGTCATTGAATATATAAAAGAACAAGTTTTAAAAATAATTAAAGAATTTGGAATAACTTTAAACATTAACCAATTCCTTAAGATAATGTATTACATTTACAAAAATTTCATAGGTTTTAATGAGATTGAGCCTTTGTTGCAAGATCCTCACATAGAAGATATTAGTTGTGATGGTGTTGGATTGCCAATATACATTGTACATAGAAAATATGGTTCTATTAAAACGAATATTGTTTTTAATGATTTTGAAGAATTGAGAAAGTTTATTGTAAAGCTCGCACAAAGAAGTGGAAGATATGTTAGCTATGCTGAGCCCATTTTAGATGGCACATTACCAGATGGCTCGAGGGTTTCTGCAACCTTAGCTGGAGATGTAGCTACTCGGGGCCCTACTTTTACAATAAGAAAATTTGGAGAAAAGCCTTTCTCGCCCATAGAGCAAATTGAATTAAAAACTGCAGATGAAAAAATAATGGCTTATCTTTGGTATTTTCTGGAGCATGGAGCTTCTATGTTAATAGTTGGTGGTGTTGCTACAGGAAAAACATCCTTTTTAAATTCTATAGCTATGTTTATCCCCCCTGAAGCTAAGATTGTTAGTATAGAAGATACAAGAGAAATAAGGATTCCCCACGAACACTGGGTTCCCGGCTTAGCAAGGGTTGGTTTTGGGATACCTTTACCCACCGGCGAAAAATACGGAGAAGTTTCTTTGTTTGATTTGTTAAAAGAAAGTTTTAGACAAAATCCTGATTATGTAATAGTTGGAGAGGTTAGAGGAAATGAAGCTTATGTCATGTTTCAGGGTATGGCTTCAGGCCACCCAAGCATTAGCACATTTCATGCTGGCTCTGTAGATTCTGTTATTAAGAGACTTACTACTCCCCCAATAGAATTATCTCCAGCCCTTTTGGAAAGTTTAGATTTAATCATTGTTATGACTCATGCAAGGGAAAAGGGAAAATCTGCCAGAAGAATTAAGGAAATTGTTGAAATGATAGCTATGGATACTAAAACTGGAGAGGCAAAGACGAATACTCTATTCAAATGGAATGCAGAGAAAGATATCTATGAAAAAGTCAATGAAAGTATAAAACTTGAAAAATTAGTAAAAGCTAAAGGTGGCAAATTGGAGGATGCTTTAGTTGAAATAAAAATAAGAGAGAAGATTTTAGAGTGGATGGGTAAGCAAGGAATTAAAGACTATAGAGATGTGACAAAAGTAATAACCCAGTACTACAAAGAACCAGAAAAAGTTTTGAGTATGGTTGGGATTAAGAAAGAAGAATTTGAAGAAATAATGAAGGAAGAGCCTATGAAACCTAAAAGAGTCGTTGAGGCCAAACCAGAAATTGTACAGCCTGTTGAAATCAAGCAGGCCGTCAAAGAGAGGGAAAAAAAGAGAACTTCTATCTTCGAGTTACTGGGATTTAAAGTTTTAAGGGAAAAATAATGTCAAGTTTAAGAGGTCTTGCCACAAATTTATTTGGCTCTATAGTTGATAAATATTCCGATTTATTTATAACTGTGAAGGAAAATTTGCCGAAAGCTGATATAAAAACTCCTTTTAGAACATATTTAAGTTCTGTTTTTATGATATCTAGTTTTTCAGTTTTTGTAACTTTTTTTACAATTTTGTTAGGATTTTCTATACTTGATATTCCCCTATATTTGAGAATTATTTATGGAATTTTTTCTTCATTCTTAGTTGGTATAATTAGTTTTGTTTTAATGTTGTTTTATCCTATACAAAAATCTGCTTCAAGGAGAAAAAACATAGAAACCAACTTACCTTTCGTTTTAACCCATATGGGTGCTGTGGCTGAATCTGGGGTGCCGCCCTATGTAATTTTTAGACTTATTGCAAGCTTTGAAGAATATGGAGAAATTTCTAAAGAG
>JAWADS010000013.1:0-3452 GCA_038998625.1 Candidatus Aenigmatarchaeota archaeon
CTTCTCTCCCCAGGTGGCCCGCTTAACACCTACGCTCCGGCACTGCATGCTCCCAAGAAGCATGCAACACCAAGCGGGCATCGTTTACGGCTAGGACTTTCCCGCACGAGTAGGAAATCCTGGCTGGCTTGTCTAGGGAAATTTCTTCATCTTAATCAGAAGATACTCCCTAGCTCGTGTACCGGGGTATCTAATCCCGATCGCTCCCCTAGCTTTCGCCCCTCACCGTCAGACCCGTTCCAGGCAGCCGCCTTCGCCACAGGTGGTCCCCTAGGGATTACAGGATTTAACCCCTACCCCTAGAGTACCGCTGCCCTCTCCCGGTCTCAAGCTTAGTAGTATCCCCAGCAAGCCTGCCAGTTTACTGGCAGATTTCACCAGGGACTTACTAAGCCGGCTACGGGCGCTTTAGACCCAATAATCGTGACCACCACTCGGGGTGCGGGTATTACCGCGGTGGCTGGCACCCGTCTTACCCACCCCTTATTCGTGGTCCTGTTTTCAGACCACAAAAGCCCTTGCAGAGCAAGGGCACTCCGGCTCCCCTTGTCTCGCGTTAGCGAATAGCAAAGGTTTCGCGCCTGCTGCGTCCCGTAGGACCTGGACTCATGTCTCAGAGTCCATCTCCGGGCTCCTACTTCCATAGCCCGTACCCGTTATCGCCTTGTGGAGCCTTTACCTCCACAACAAGCTGATGGGCCGCAGTCCCATCCTTGGCCGCCGGAGCTTTTAGTGCTAGGTCAATTCCAGAACCTAGCACCTATGGGGTATTAGCCCCAGTTTCCCGGGATTATCCCCCAGCCAAGGTTAGGTTGACTGCGTATTACGGAGCAGTACGCCGAGGGCTTTCCCCTCACGACTCGCATGGCTTAGTCGGAACCGGATAGCAGTGGTCTCTGGCGGGATCAGCCAGAATTGGCGGGAGTTACACTCTTCTACCTCTAGGTTTCACCTTTAAACATCAACCTACCTGAAGCATTACTTCAGGATGAAATTTTTCATGGACCGGAAAGAACTAGCTCATCCAGTCGGCCAACCCGACGTTGTCTTAGTTCAACGCCGAGTCCATGAGGCTAAAGTATATATTGTAATTTTTGTTTATTTAAAGATTTTTATTGGTTCGCTCCACTGGGCGGTCCACCTCGCGCGAGATATTAAACAAAGAATATAGGCGCGAGGTCCTTCTTTGTAAAAGATTTTAAAAATTGAAAAGTTGAAAAATTTATTGGGCCGCGACGGGGAATTTCAGCCAAAACTTTTGAACCCCGGCCACAGGCTCCACAGGCCCGTGCTCTACCAAGCTAAGCTATCGCGGCCATTAAATAGAAATTGCACTAATAAAAAATTATACTTTCTTTTTTATCTTTTACAAATTCTGCTCCAACAAATAATAGCCTGCGGCCTTTTCCCTTGCTACTCTTTTCACTACTTTTTTATTCATCAAATTCATTAAGATATTTGCAACTTTTCCTTTTGGCATCATGGCAGCTTTTGCGATTTGATCGGCATCCTTTAGTTTATCCTCTGACATAGCCCGCAAGCTCTTCAAAGCTTCCACAACTTTTTTCTCATCTTCAGTTAATTCAACCAAATTTACACCTCCTCGATTTTAAAATTGAAAAAATTTTAATAATTTAAAAACTTTTGTGAATAAATTATCTGCTCCGTGCTCTTGAGAAAACTCTTGGCATAACAAATTCCAAAATAAAGTTCGTATCTTATATTTAAATTTTTAATTTATGTCCATTCTACAAATCTTCTTGATAAAATTTAATATTTAAAATGTCGGAGCGGGGAATTGAACCCCGACTACGGCGTTTCTTATTTTTATCATTTTTAATCTAATCAAAGCTCATTGAAAATCATGAGCGCCGTGTTCTACCGTTAAACTACTCCGACTTTACAATAAATAAATTTAAACTTAAAGAAATTAATTATGCCTGAATTTATATTTTGCCTGTGTTGCTAGTCAGATAAAACTAAATTTCTTGAAAAAATTATCAGCACGGCCAAAAAAATAAAAGGAATAGTGCTCTTAGAGGAAATGGGGAAAAAAAGTAGCAAGAAGCCCATTTTCTAAGGTGGATAAATATTTTGTTCCAGAAATTTCTTTAATGATTTGGAAAAAATAAAGCCTATGAAAATTTTTAAATTTATATCACAAAATTAGAATTTCCTCTAAAAATTATAAAATCTACAGATATGGATGATGTTACAAAGGAAATTTTAAAAGAGATTAAATCAAAAAATTAAAATAATTTCTATGAAAATTATTGTTGCCAGTGTTCCAGGAGCAGGAAAAACTACCATTCTAAAATTTGTGAAAAAAAAGTTGTCAGAAGCGAAAATTGTAAACATGGGGGATTTGATTTTAAAAATTTCTAAAAATGAATTTGGTATAAAAGATAGAGACGAATTGAGAAAAAAATTAACTTTGGAACAGCAAAAATATGTGCAAGAAGTGGCAGCAAAAAAAATTGCTCAAATGAAAGCAAAATATCTCTTTATTGATACCCACATTTCCATTAAAACTCCTCATGGTTATTTTCCAGGCTTATCAGAAAAAACTATTCATATCCTCAAGCCAGATTTGATAATCGTTTTAGAATTCCCGGCTAAAGACATTTTTGAAAGGAGATTGAAAGATAAAAAAAGAAAAAGGGATATTGAAAGTTTAGAAGATATTGAAGAGCATCAAAAAGTGAATAGAGAATTTGCCCTTTCTGCTGCCACTCATGTACAAAGTGCTGTAGAAATTATATCTTTTAAAAAACAGCAGAAAAAGCCCTTAGAACATGCAAAAATAGCTGCAGAAAAAATTGTTAAAATAGTGAGGCGTAAATAATAGGTAAAACTAAAGTAGCATCTGCTTCTATTAAAACACATTTTGCTCTTTCTTTAATTTTTCCCCATGATATGGCTTCCCTTGGTCTAGCACCACTCAAACTTCCATCATATTCCACAGCAGTTGTAATGTAAACAGCATAATCTAGACCTTTGGCAAACTGCCCCCACCAAATTACATGATGTTTAGAAATTCCTCCACCAATAATAAGGGCTCCTGTTTTTTTGGCTCTCCAAACCAAATCACTTAACAAAGTTTCATCTTTTAAAGAATTTATCTTAAAATCATGGTCCTGAGAAAATTGCCAGATTTGATAGCCAACGGCACCATCTGTTATTCCTGGAACTATTATGGGAACTTTGTTTTTCCAACTCCAGTATAAAATTGAATTCTTGTTTTTAATCCTCTTCCCCAATTCCCAACATAATTCATAGGTTGCCAAATCCCTCTTTCCTTCCGAAAAAATTTGATTTAAAAATTCCATCATTTTATTTTCAATAACTAAACCATAAGAATCTTTTGGAATGAAAATATTCCCTAAACGATGAATATTTTTCCTATGCAAAACTCTATCATCAACAAAAAAACTTCCGTGATAATAATTCTT
>JAWADS010000013.1:3462-13038 GCA_038998625.1 Candidatus Aenigmatarchaeota archaeon
GCTCCTCGATAAATCATGGTCCAAAGTCCCACATGTCGTAACAACTACATCAAAAAATTTCTTCCTTAAAAAATCTTTTATTACCCCTCTTGTTCCAGTTGCAATTATATTGGCGGGAAAGGATAAAAATTTTATACAACTTTTATCCCTTATCATATCTTCCAAAATTTTTATTCCTGTCAAAAGATTTTTGGCTTGAAACCCTCCACTTTCTTCCATTTGTTTAATCAAATTCCTTAAGGATATTTTCCCTTTTATTGTAAAATCTTTAACAATCTTCAAAATCACACCTTTTTAATTAAAAAATCTTCTACTTCTTGTAAATCTTTAGGCGCAGCTATATCTTTCCAAAACCCTCTTAGCCTGTAAATTTTAAACTCTAAACCCTTCTCGATTAACATTTTTATTGTGTCTGTGATTTCATATTCACCTCTAGGGCTCAAAGGAGTTTTTTTAATTAAATCAAAGATACCTCTAGGGAATAGATAGATTCCTGCATTTATCAAACCTGGAGTCGCTTCAGGAACCTTCTCTTTTATTTCAACTAATTTACCAGATTTTATCCAAAGTCTTCCGTATCTGCTAGTATCCTCTACCCAATAAGCAGCTATAGCAGGAGGTTTTAGCTTAATGAAATCGATTAAAGAATCTGTAAAGAATATATCCCCATTCATAGCTAAGAAAAATGGTTCATTAATGAAATTTTTTGCGCATAAAATTGCATGGGCTGTACCCAATGGCTTTTCTTGATAGCAATATGTTACCTTATCCCTTAAAACTTCTTTTATTTTATCACCATTTTGCCCAATAACAACAGCAATTTCGTTTATTCCAATGTATTTTAACTTTTCTATTAGCAATTCTATTAATGTTCTTTTTCCAAGGGGTAGTAAAGCTTTAGGAGTGTTCCCACCAAACCTTTTGCCTAGGCCTGCAGCTAATATTACTGCCCTCATAATAAAATAACTCTAAATTCTAAATAGATTTAAAAAATAATATAATCATTATGCTGAAAGAAGAAGTTGTAAATGTTCTAGAGAGCTTAGGTATAAAAGCTGATATCGATAAAGTAGAAATTCCTCCAAAAGAGGAGTTTGGAGATTATGCATATCCGTGCTTTGATTTAGCTAAAGAGCAAAAGAAAAACCCTATTGAATTAGCTAAAGAAATTGTTAAAAAAATTCAAATATCAAAATTTCCATTGATTGTGAAAGTAGAAGCTAGGAATGGGTATGTGAATTTTTTCTTTTATTGGGAAACTATTGCAGAAAAAGTTTTAAAAAATATTTTAACCAAAAAAATGGATTTCGCTAAAGGAAAAAGAGTTATGATTGAATTTTCTCAACCTAATCCAGTACATCCTATGCATATTGGGCATGCAAGGGGAACCTTTCTCGGCGATTCTTTAGCTAATATTTATGATTTTCTTGGCTACAAAACAATTCGCGCAAATTATATGAACGATACAGGCCTCCAAGTAGCAAAATTGGTTACAGCTTATATGCTATGGGCTAAAAACAAAAGGCCAAAAGGTAAACCAGACCACTGGCTTTGGCAACTTTATATTAAGTTCCATGAAGAAGCTAAAAACAATCCTGCGTTGGAAGAAATGGCTCGAGAAACTTTACGCCAATTTGAAATTAGAAAAAATAAAGATATTCAAAAAATTTGGAAAAAAATTGTTAAGTGGTGTGTAAGGGGGTTTGAAGAAACGTATAAAAAAATTGGTATAAAATTTAATGTTTATTTTTATGAGAATGATTTTCGCGAAGTAGGGAAGGATTTGGTATACGATGCTTTAAGAAAAAACATTGCCTTCAAAACGCAAGAAAATACTATTGTTGCAGATTTGGAAAAACACGGTTTGCCAAATACTGTCTTATTGCGCTCTGACGGAACAGGCCTATATATAACTAGTGATTTAGGCTTAACTCTCCATAAATTTGAAAAATACAAGCTTGACAAATCTATTTGGGTAGTATCTTCTCAGCAAAACTTACATTTCAAACAGCTTTTCAAAATTTTAGAACTTTTAGGTTATCCTTGGGTTAGCAAGTGTCATCACTTTTCCTTTGAACATGTTGTATTAGAAGAAGGGAAAATGTCATCAAGGGAAGGGAAAGCTATAATGCTGGATGATGTTGTTGAGAAATTAATTAAATTAGCTTATGATGAAGTAGATAAAAGAAATCCAAAATTACCTAGATATAAAAAATTAAAAATTGCTAAAGAGATTGGCATAGGAGCCTTGAAATATGCCATACTTAGGATAGAACCAGAGAATGGGATAACTTTTGATTGGAAGCAAATGCTTAGTTTTGAAGGCAATACTGGACCATATATTCAATATGCATACACTCGCTGTATGGGAATTTTAAAAAAAGCTAAAGCTTTTACCCATCATTTCAGAGCTTTGAAGCTCAATGATATTGAAAAAAAATTGGTAAAGGAGTTATTAAGATTTAATAGCATAATAAAAAATGCTGCGGAAGAAATGAAACCTCATTATATTTGTAATTATGCATATGATTTAGTATCCACTTTTAATTTATTTTATGAAAAGGTGCCTGTATTAACAGCTGAGGATACAACTACAAGAAACTTTAGATTGACTTTAGTAGATGCTACACGACAAGTTTTAATGAATTGCTTAAAATTAATGGGTATAAAGGCTTTAGAAAAAATGTAACTTAAAAGGTTTTTGCGAAAATCATAAGTTTTTGTATAAGCTATTTAGAAAGGGAAATATGAATTATCCGCTTTACACGTATCAAAAAAGAAAACAATATGAAATGAGATTAAAGGAAGCCTTTCCTGTTTCAGAGATTTTAAAACAATTAGAAGAAATTCCTGAATATCTTATAAAAGAATTAGATGGAATTGAAATTGTAACAAAAGTCACAAAGGCTGCAAAACAAAAAAGAGTTGCTAGAAAATTTATATCTCATTATGAAGAATATGTAGAAGAAGCTTTGCCTGAACAATATAAAGAAAAAGAAAAAAGAGTTATATATTTGCATTATCCTGCTCGTTCTCTTGAACCTCCTAAAGTAGATATTCCATTTTCTTATGAATTAAAAGAAGAAGTACCTAAATTAAGATGGGTGGAAATTAATGGAAGAAGATATAAAGAATGTACCAAAAGCTACAGCCTAACCGTAAAATTTTTAGAAAATAAAAAAAATAAAGATCTTTTCTTGGATATTGTGTCTGTTTTTCTATACTGTCAACCCCTTCACATGTTAGATTTGTTGGAGTATGGTGTTTATGGTTTTAAAGGAAATGAGCGTACTGCACTTTTACCTTCAAAAATTTATACAAAAATGCCTTTCAGAATGCCCATATGGGGGACTAAAGAGCATCCGGCCATAGAAAGCGATGTATTAAGCCAACTTGGAAAAATATTTAGTTTCGAACCTTTCCTACTTCAAACTTATGACCAATTGCTTCAAAGACATCCTTTTGTTTGGTGCTTAACACTCCAAGGAGAACCCATTCCAAGAAGGTTTCAAAAAAGTAAAAGTCAAGATGAGCCTAAGAGGGAATTGAGTTTTGAATCACATTTAGATATTAAAAAGTTCTTTGAAGAAGAGAGGGGAGTGGAATATTATCGTTCTAATGATAAAGTTAATGTAGATAAAGTAGATACTTTAATTCTAGAATTCGATCCGCCCCTTAGAGATAAAGACCCGGCAACTACATGGAAAAAAATTGTGGAAGATGAAGAAAGATCTTTGCTAATCCTTAAAAATTATGGAATAAAATTAGAATCCATAGAAGAAAATTTTTCTGGAAATAAAAGTTTACAAAGATTGATCCACATTAATCCACCTGTAAGTTATGAAGAAGCTAGAAATATGTATTATTTTTTAGCCGTCCTCCATAAATTTGAAGCAGCATCTGATTCATATTTTTACACTATCGATAGAAGTAGCGGATTATCAAGAGTTCAAAAAACCTTAGCTGATTATACTTATGGAAAGAAAAAGGAAATAAAAGTAGTTCCAACAGTTAATTTAAAAAGAGAGCCTATTCATTGCTCAGTACCTCTAGTATTTGATTTTGATAAAGCAAGATTTGAAGAATGGGTTTATAATTATAACTTTGTGCGTGATGTTTGGAGCTATTTCAAGCCAGTACTAAATTCATTAAAGAAAGATGAAAATCTTTCAATAGAAGATAAAATTTTCAAACCACAAAATTTCTTTGAAAAAAATGCTACCGATCCAAATAAAATCAGAGAAATGATAAAAGAATACCAGTGGCTTATTTCGGCTATGGATGAATTAGAACCCTCTGAATTGGATTTATGGAAAAAAGATTGGTTGAAAGAAAAATTTAGTTAGGATAATATACCTAAGATGAATAGTAGGATTGTGATGTATTCGTAGAATAAAGTTTTTTATATTTCTCCTCTATGCTCTTGCAGCCAATTATCTATTGCTTTTTTTATATCAACTATTACCTCTTCTTCATTTGGCAACTTCCTTTTTACAGTTATTGGCACAATCTTTTCTTTAAATTCCTGCTTAGCAATTTTTATCGGATCTTTTTCTTTTGTTTTTATAAAAATTGGTGCCCCAAGAGAAATTTGTAAAGCTCTAGCACCAATCAAACGAGCTACTTCAAATCTAGTTAATCTATCTATAGGCCAAATCAATTTAACACCTTACAGATTAGAGCAGTGAGCACCCGTAGCTATGCTCTTCATCTATTATTTTATATTTTTATAGTTTTGGATAATTAAATTTTTCAATTTAAGGTTTAAATTGGGCCACTTCCCTCAACAAATCTACATGGCCCAAAAAGAGTTGCCTACAACAATATCTTTTAAGATTTAAATCGTTAAGAACTTTTTCTGTATCCTCCCCTCTACCCGTTCTTTCTTTAAATTCTTCCCATAAATGTCCAACGACTTTTCCGCAAGTAAAACAACGTATAGGGATAATGATATCAACCACCGACCTTTAACTCTTTTAACAAATATGCTACATCTAAACTTAAAGATTTCAAAATTTTTCTGAAATTTTTAACACTAAAGCATCTTTTCATTAATTCTACGTCTCTTATGTTTTCCCTTCTAATTCTAACATTTCTAGCTAATTGATTTTGGGATAAACGAAGCTCTCCTAACAATGTACCGCTAATTATTTCTTCAAGTTTGTTTCTTTGCATCTTTTATCAACCTTCTGATTACTTCGTCATAAGTTTCGCCTTTTCTACTAACCTTTTTAGTTTTTCTACGGTTTCCGTTTTTAATCTTACTGTTGTATAATTTTACATAATTATTATAAATTAAACTATATTTTAGAAAATATATTTAACGCTTGCTTCTTTGTTTGTGGCGCCTTGATCCACGCTTACTCGCCCCTTTGCCACTAGCTGAATGATGAGGCTCATTTCTTCTCGGATCGTATACAAGTAAATTTCTATCATATTGCATGTATAAATTACGCAATTCTTCATTTTTTGAAAATTCTACTAAACCTCTAGCAATAGCTTGTCTAGCCGCTTCCGTCTGACCAACTATACCACCAGACTTTACATTAATACTAATGTCCACTTGTTTAGCCAAGTCTCCAGCTAGAATTAATGGCTCCCTCAACCATAATCTCAAAGGTTCATTGCCCCAGAGCTCTATGGGTTTTTTGTTAATAAAAATTCTCCCGACTCCAGGAACAATTTTAGCCCTAGCTATAGCTGTCTTTCTTTTACCGGTTACAAAAATTACTTTCTCTTTTTCCTTTTTCTTTACCATCTTTTCTTTGCCCCCAAAGCTAATGATAATTCTTCTAAAGTTATGTATTTTGTTTTTAACTTGCTAACATCAGCCTCTTTCAATTGTATTGGAGCTTCCTTCAGTTTATTTTTCAATTCATCAGGAAAACCTATAAAAACTTTTAATCTTTTGAAAGCTTTTTTTCCTTTAGGCTTGTCCCAGGGCAGCATTCCCCTCACAGTTCTTCTAAAAATAGCATCAGGATATCTTGAGAAAAAAGGACCATGATGTGGATCTCCCTTATGAATTTTTTGTAAATAAAATTCCTTCTTGCTTCTAGGATTTCCGGATAAAATTGCCTTTTCAGCATTAACTACAATAACATTTTCACCATTAAGCAAGTTTTTAGCTATTACTGATGCCAATCTTCCAAGGATTTGATTGGTTGCATCGTAAATCTTCATCTTTATCACATTATTATTTTAACATAACTACCTTTCGGATTTTTTTCCAATAGCTCCTCTATTGTCATAACATTTCCTCTAACTTGTTTTATCTTCTCTTCCGCCTGCTTAGAAAATTGCCAAGCAGCAATATTAACTTTTTTTGTTAATTTTCCTGCTGCCAAGACCTTTCCAGGAACTATTATAGTTTCCCCCTCTTTAGCATATCTATCTATTTTAGATAAATTTACTTCTACTCTTCTCCTTGTTGGTTTTTCCAATTTCTCAGCAATAGCCTTCCAAATGGGTGCATTCAGCTCCCTAGACTTAGATTTAAGTATATCTATTAAATTCTTCAAATACGGATTGGTTGGACCAGTTCTTTTTACCATAATAATCTAAACAATTTTGGTTTTTTTAGTTTTAATTTTTTATTGGGGCGCTCCACTGGGCGGTCCACCTCGCGCGAGATATAAAACAAAGAATATAGGCGCGAGGTCCTTCTTTGTTTGTTTTCCGAAAAATTTAATTTTAAAATTAAAAATGCGCCAGCCGGGATTTGAACCCGGGCTCCAAGCTTTTTCTATCTTGGGAAGCTTCCACTATTTTTGTGTCCTACCAGGCTAGACTACTGGCGCATCGTGCTTTCATAAATTCTTCTTGATTTGGGCAATAAATTTTCTACTCTATCTTCCCTTAAAACTCCTGCACCAATGAAGTCGTCTTTGTATTTCACTAGAACAAAATTGTTTAGCTCACAATTTATTTTTTCAAACTCAATAATATCAGAGCCTTGCATATACCTTATCATATTTTTTTCATCAACCATTACAACATTTTTATTCACATTTTTTAAGAATAAATGCATTGCCTCTAAACTCAAATGAATTTTGTTGTTCCTTTTTATTTTTCCCATATATAATCCTATAGAATTTATATTTAGTTTTTCACCAGCTTTTTCCTTTATCAATTCAAAAGCTTCTCTAGTTGAAATCCATATCTTTTCTTTAGCAGTAAGGAAAATAATATATTTCGATAAATCTGGTGAGATACCATAATTTTTTTCTATTATTTTTTCAATTTCTTCTTTCTTCTCTTTGTTTAATACTTTCTCAATTTGCATACAAAAAACCCTTCAAAAATTCCATCCGGAATGATTCTAATCGCATTGAAAACCTCTTCTCTAAAAGTTTTGCCCTCCCAATCCGTTAAACCATTTATGAAATTTACACCCTTGATTTTAATCTTTTCTGGAATCAAGTCTAATTTCTTCATCGCAAAATCTATAACTTCTTCATTTTCCTCTGGCTCCAAAGAGCAAGTAGAATATATTAATATCCCTTCTTTTTTCAAACATCTAGCAGCAGATTGAATCAATTGCTTTTGTATATTGCTCAATTTTTTTATTAATCCTTCGCTGGTCATTGATAAAACTTTTGGTGACATCAATCCTGTAGCTGTACAAGGTGCATCTAATAAAATTTTATTAAATGTCAAATTAGTTTTAAAGAAAATTTTACCATCCATTTTTGTGACAACTGTATTAATTACTCCACATCTCTGTAAATTTCCCCTCAAAGCCTTTAATCTTTTATGTTCAATATCATTGGCCACTATTAAGCCACAATTTTCCATTAATGCAGCCATTTGAGTTGTCTTAGCGCCTGGGGCTGCAGTTAAATCTAAAATTTTATCTTCATAGCTAGGCTCCAAAACCAAAGGTGGAATCATACTAGAAAAATTTTGAATGAAAAAATAACCTAAAATATGCTCCAAAGTTTTACCTAAATTTTCTTCTGATTCAATTAAAAAAGCATCCTTGAAAAACTTTTGTTTTTCTATTTTTTCATATTTTTCTTTTAATCTTTTCTCCAACTCATTAGAAGATATTTTTATAGTGTTGGCCCTTAATTGCCATACTTCTTTTCTTTCTGGATATTCAAAATCCTCTCCAAAAATTTTTTTATATCTCTCTATTTTTTCCATTTTCTCACTTTAGTTCTTCTCAGAATAGTATTATAAAATCACTCTTTGTTTCGAAAATTCTATTATTTCTTGCGCCCGGGGTGGGATTCGAACCCACATTCGGCAAAAGCCGAGCCAGTTTTCGAGATTCATCTTAAATTCTGGTGCCCTACCAATTAGGCGACCCGGGCCCAAAAATTATTTTCTGTTGGGGATATTTAAAATTAAATCAATTGAAGCTAAAATTAACACTAAGTTAATATCTAATCCCGCTAGAAAAGCAACGAGAAAAACTGCCAAAGGTTTAAGAATTAATGTGAATACATAACCAATAAGAAAAATCGTTAAAATGATTTCTATAGCAACAAGTATTAAAAGAGTAAAGGCTAAATTGGAAAAACCAGCAAAATATGGAAAAAAACCAAAAAAACTTATAACAAAAACCCCCAGCTTCAAAGCTATGCTCATCATATCAAAACCTAAAATAAAAATAAGTATTCTTATTGGCAAGCTCAAATCAAAAAAATTGAACCACGCAATAAAAACTAAAGCTAAACCAAAAATTTCTTTGATAAACCCCATAAAATAATCTTGGATTTAGAATCTTTTATCTACAAGTATAGCGTCTTTTATTTCTAAATATCCTGAACTAGTTTTTTTGTCCCAAATTATTTCTGTTTTAATTAGTTGAATTCTTTTTTTGAAAAAAGGAGCATCAAGAACAAAGGTGTCTGCATGTCCGCCTTCAAACAAAGGATCAAAACCAAATTTCCTGCCCAATTCAATTATTTCATTAACAGAATTCTCATTTAATTCTCTACCCAACCATTCTGGGCCCAAGCCATCAACAGCTACGCTAACAACAATTGGCTTTAATCCTTCTCTAATTTCTTCTTTTAATAATTCTTCAGAAGAATAGTTTTGATATGGAATTATAACATTTATACCAAATTTTTTTGCAATTTTTTCTATAGATTTTATTTGAGTTCTTTGAAGGCCTACACCACCAAGAACTATTGCATCTATTTTCATGTTTTTTAAAACTTTCTCTAGCTCTTTTGCTTCTGCCTCTGGTCCAATTGCTTCACAATTCACTAGAACCCTTGGTATATTCATAGCTTCTGCCTGAAGTTTTGTCCATTCTACAGCTGCATAATGCCAAAGATAGGCTTCAGTATTTTTTGGCTTAACTGAAATTAAAGCTTCTACTTGCCAATGATTTTTTAAAGCATACCCTAAGGCCATAGTAGAATCTTTTCCACCTGAAAATAAAACTGCAACTTTCATAACCATCAATATTAAATAGAGGATATAAAAATTTAACTGTGAGGATTTATCAGAAAATTATAAAAATAAAAACGAAAAATATGAATGAGTTTGTGAAGATTACAGAAGAAATTAAAAAGGTTGTGAAAGAATCAAAAATAAAAGATGGTATGGCCTTCGTAA
>JAWADS010000014.1:0-10745 GCA_038998625.1 Candidatus Aenigmatarchaeota archaeon
GTGGTAGTAAATTTTGAAAAAAATTATTGAAAAAACTTTATATGTTCAGATTCTTAATTTTTCTCAGGGTTTTATGGTATCGATACCAAGAAAGGAAAATAAAAATATAGAGTTTAAAGAAAAACTTAGCCCTGAGATTCATTTAAAAGAAGAAAAAAAGCAACATTTAGCAAGCCAAATGAAATATTTGCTTGAAATAGGAAAAGGAACTGCCATATATATTCTTGGAGTGAGTGATGATGGCCATACTAAAGGTTTAAATGAACTGGAATTTGAACAGTCAATAAATGTTTTAAAAAACATTGCTTCTGAATGCAATGCAAAAATTTCTAAAATAGAAAAATTTAATGAAGATGGAAAGCTAATTGGAAAGATTATAATTAACAAAAGTTATAGCAATACTTTAAAAAGTCATTTGATTATAGGGGTTGCGGGCCATGTACATCATGGTAAATCTACTTTAATTGCTACTTTAATTACAGGAAGACCAGATTTAAACGGAAAAAATTGGCTTTATTTGAATGTTTTGCCCCATGAAATTGAAAGAAATTTGTCAGCAGATTTGCATTATGCTTTATATGGCTTCTCTAATGGTAGTGTGTTAAATCTCAAAAATCCTTTAGAAAAAAAAGAAAGGGCAAAAATTGTGGAAAAAGCAAATAAAATAATTAGTTTTGTCGATACCGTAGGGCATGAGCCTTGGTTGAGGACAACAATTAGAGGTTTAATAGGACAAAATATTGATTATGGTTTGCTTGTTGTTGCTGCTGATGATGGAGTTACGCACATAACAAAAGAACATCTTGGAATATTATTGGCAATTAACTTACCTGTAATAATTTGTATTACAAAAATAGACAAAGTCAGCGAAAAAAGATTAGAAGAAGTTGAAAAACAAATAGAAGAATTGTTGAAAAATTTAGGAAAAATTCCTTTTATCGTTAAAAGTGAAAATGATTTAAATGTAGTTTTGGATAAGCTTGAGGTTATTGTTCCTATTTTTAAAACTTCTGCTGTTGATTTAAAGGGATATGATTTGTTAAATAAGCTTTTCCAAAAATTGCCAGAAAGAAAAAAAGATTTGGATAAACCCTTTTTAATGTATATTGATAAAATTTACAACATTAGTGGTGTTGGCACTGTTGTTTCTGGAACCATTAAACAAGGCAAACTTAAAACAGGAAAAGAATTATTATTAGGGCCAGATAAAACTGGAGGTTTTAGAAAAGTTAAAGCCGCGAGCATAGAAATGCATTATCAAAGATTAGAAGAAGCAAATGCGGGTTTTGTTGTGGGAATTGCTTTGCGTGGCATAAAATATGAAGAAATAGAAAGGGGAATGGTGCTTTGTGATGAAGATCTTAAACCTAAAGCTGTAAAAAGTTTTGAAGCAGAAATTTTAGTTTTACATCATCCTACTAGGATTGCTTCAGGCTATGAGCCAGTTTATCATTGCCAAACTATAGCAGAATCTGTAAGATTAGAATTGTTGGATAAAAATTATTTAAAGGCTGGGGAATCCGGAAAAGTTAAAATGACTTTTAGGTATAAGCCACAATTTGTTTCAGAAGGGGATAAATTTGTTTTCCGCGAAGGTAAGACAAAGGGAATTGGCACCATAACTAAAATTTTGAAATATGCATAAAAGATACTTTTTTTCTAGGAGGCTTTTTTATTCCATTGCGGGTAATAATTAAATTTCTTGTAAATAGGATGTAGAGGATAAAATTCAGATAGCTTTTATCATCTGGTTTAAAATTAAGAATGTGATTAATCCCGTTTCCTTTATGTCGCTATTTAAGAGTAAGATTGCATTGTTTGAAGTAGCATTAAAGCTCCCTAAAACTCTTAGTTTTTGATTAAGTGAAGTTGTTCTAATGCCTACATTGTCTGAAAAAATTTAAATAGTTTTGTTACATTAATATTAATAAATATTTAATTTAGGTGTAACAATGAAAGGGATTTCAAGAAAGGAGATGAATGTAATTTCTTTTTTGGAATTAAATGAGATGTTTTTCTTTACTAGAAATAACATAAAACAGTTTTTTAAAAATGAGAATGAAATGAATGTGTATTTGCATAGATTGAAACAAAAGGGTAGAATAATAAAACTCAACAAAACAAAGTACTATTTAATACCCATAAGAGCCTTTAAGGGATATTGGTCGGAACATCCATTCATCATCGTGGATGAAATATTTAACGGAAAGGATTATTACATCGGTGGGATGGCAGCCGCTCATTATTGGGGCTTGATCGAGCAAATACCTACACAGATTGAAGTTTTTTGCACAAAAAAACAAGGAAGTAAAAGAATATTCAATTTTACCATAATCTTTAAAAGGGTTAGATCAATAAATGAAAAGGATTTTGTTAAGCGTGAGATAAGGGGACATGGTTTTTTCATAGCATCAAAGAAGAAGGTTAAAGAATGGCTGAAATCAAGATAATTTCTGAAAACAAGTTAAGGTATCTTTCAGGATTGAAAGGTTTCAATCTTATTTATTTGGAGAAAGATTATTTTCTCACATTATTACTTTATTTGTTAAAAGATATCGAAGGCATTTGTTTCAAAGGTGGCACTGCACTAAACAAGATATTCTTAAGCCATAAAAGACTTAGTGAGGACTTGGATTTTGCTTGTCAAAAAAGTATGAGAAGTATAAAAAATCAAATTGTAAAAATATTGGAAAATAATAAAAATCTCTTTCCTAAATATAATTTCGAAAATGAAACGACCAACTTTTTCAGATTAAAAGTTTTTTATAAAAGTTTTTTCACTCAAACAAATTTCATTATTTTAGATATTAACAAGAAGAGTTCGATATTTCTCCAGCCACAAAAACAGAAAATTCCGCATTTTTATGAGGGTATACCACAATTCGAAATACTTACTCTAAATCTTAAAGAATTAGTAGCAGAAAAGATTAGAACATTGATTACAAGAAATCAACCAAGAGATTATTTCGATGTCTATAACTTGCTAAAAATGGGTTACAAAATAGATTTTAGATTAGTTAGGAAGAAAATGAAAGAAGTAAATCAGAAATTTGAAGTTAAAAGAGTATTTAAAAATGCACAAAAAGTTTACTCACGATGGCCCGAAATAACTCAGCTGACTAATAAGCCAGTGGAATTTATTACTGTCATTAAACTTTTACAAAAAGAATTCAAATATAAGGCAACATAAGTTTATTTTACATAAACGCCATGTAAAGGATAAAATTCAAAGTAAGTTTTATCATTGAACCAGGCGCATTTTAAATCTTTTACCACTTGCTAAGGCAAGAGCATAGATTCGTCCATGGTCTATACTTTCAAAATTAAACAAAGATCTTGCTTGTATAAAATATTTATACTTTCGTATACAAAAGTTATATATACTGATTTTTTCCAAATCTTCCGTTTTTAACCATTTATTCAATCTTCTCCATTTAATTAAATTTTTGGTTACTTTTTTTCGAATTCTTCTCTCATTTAAATCAAAAGTAAAGCCCTTGCTTTTAAAGTATATGGTGCCACTAAACAGAAATTTACCAGGCTTTTTTTGCACGTTCAATAGCTATTTTACCCAGCACGAGTTCTAATTTTAACAATTGCTGAAGTATCTCGTTTTCATCATTTAGGACATACATAGCTTATTTTCCAATTCTTCTCGTTATTGTTACTATTTTATACTCTTCGAGCTTTCTCCAAATTTGAAGAAAGAGTTTCTTGATATGCCGGTCTTTTTAATTATTTCTTCTTTTGTTGTTTCAAATGATCTCATCTCTATTAGGAAATCTAGCACTCTTACTAGTGGTGTGTCTCCTAAAAATTCAATAAATATCTATACCTCTTTCATATTTATTTAGTTACTTCTTTTCTAAAATTTTCATTTCTTTTTCAAGGTCCTCAAGCGAATAACTTGATTTAAATCCGCGTTCCACTAAGTACTTTTCCATTTCCCAAACTGTCAAGCCAGCTTTATGAGCAGCTTCAGACAAAGTTATTTTACCTTTTATATAATCTTCAGCAGATCTTTTAATCATAAAATTTTTGTATCCTATCATCACTAATTTTCTTATTATAGTGCTTCTATCTTCCATTTCTTCTTTGCTCAATTTTTCTATTTCCTTCAAAACTTCTTTTGGAAGTCTTATTCCTATAGGTTGTTTCATTTTAATCCCTCCATTAAAATTTTATCTATAACAGCATCGCTGAACCATCCAATTTTTCTTAATTCTCTCAAACTTTCTTCAAATTTTTCCTTTTCAATTAATTTCCCCCTATAAAGTTTTAGTATGATGGCTGGCGTTCCAATTACATTTATATTGAGTAGCACACTTTTCTTTCTGACGTTATCATCATCAGTTGCAAGATAGTCTGCTTTTTCCTCCCAATACAATGCAACAGCTTCAGCTTCACCTCTCTGTATGTTAAATTCTAGTATTTTTTCTATTACTCTTTTATTTTTTACTCGTTTCACTGTTATTTTCTTTTCTTTAATCAGTTCTTCAACTATTTTTACTTCTGGATAACCTTTTTCCTTACCTAACAAAATTTCCTTGTACACCATTTCTGGAATTACAACATTTTTGAAATGTTCGCAGCTTTTTTCAAGTAGTGTTATTTTAGCCAAGTGAATTACAACCATGCTGTCTTTGATTATCATTGTATTATATTGTGCACATTGTATATTTAAATATTTCTATTTTTAAAAACAGCATGCAAAGGATAAAATTCAAAATAATTTTTATCATCAAACCAAGTATATTTAAAATCTTTTACTACTAATTTCGTTCTGGAAGCTAGAGCTAAAACATAGATTGTTAACCAATTATTTACCTCGCTCTTCTTCAACTATGCGCTTTAATTTTAAGAATAAATTTTTGCCTTTTTCTACATTCCTTTCTATACTTTCTTCACTCAAAATTCTACCATAGTATTTAATTCCATGTCTTTTCTTTCTTAGATTATGTAAAAATTCCGTTTCATAATCGTCGAAATATCTACCTCTCAAAAATTCTATCACGCACTCATGGGAAAAGGTTTTTAATCCTTTCAGAGCTAGAACTGCATGAGATAGTTCTACAATAGACTCATAAATACCTTCTAGAGTGAATATGGAAAATTTCTTTGAAGAGAAAAAATTAAATCTTTCTACAGCAATTTTTACCAAGGATTTGCCAGTTCTTTATCCCTTGTTCTCTTTTCTACTAGGTTTCACTTAATACATTCTTCCCATATCATCCTAAAACCTTCAAATAACCCTTTATCACAAAACCGTTTATTAGATTGTTCAGAAGCTCTGGGTTTTCTTTTTTAAGCTTGCCTATGTCTTCAATAAACAATAAAGAGATTTTTCTATTTAGTTTATTTTCAATTTCTTTAAAATCGATTTTAACCTCTTTTGCCCCGGCTACACAAAAATCAAGGTCACTATTTTCTGTGTCCTCGCCCCTTAATGCAGAGCCGAAGAATATAATAGCATCAAAATCTTCTATTTTTTTCTCTATAATTTTACTGATTTCAAATGCTGCCATTAAATTGTAGATAATCTTATATCGTTTTGTTTCTTCGTTATCTCTATTCAACTTGAACAACAAAAGATTTTTCTCCTTAAATTCAATTATCAAGTTTTTCTCCTTAAGAATATTAATATGAGACCTTACCTTCACAGGACTCCATTTGAGCAATCTACAAATTTCTCTTAAATGGAAAGAATATAGCGGTTTTTTAAAGAAAAGCTCAAGTAATTTCCAACTGTTAGATTTTTCTAACATATGTAATATTTTTATAACAATTGATATATAAATCTAACGTTTATAAACAGCATGTGAAGGAAAGAATTCAAAATAAATTTTATCATCAAACTAAGCGCACTTAAAATCTTTAACAGCAAGCTTAGTTCTGCTTGCTAATACTGTGTTTATTTTTGGTAAGAGACCTTTTTTCTATTAATTTTTTTCCAAGTCTTTCCACTTTTAACCATTTATTTAATCTTCTCCATTTAATTAAATTTTTGGTTACTATTTTTTCGAATTCTTCTCTCATTTTATACCTTCTTCAATCCATTTTTCAATTTCATTTCTTTTCTCTATTTTTCTCGCTATTCTATTTAACATTTTCTCTATTTTCTTTTCATCTTTATATCCATATTTAAATTCTTTTCCATTCAGTTCTAAAAAATAAACATAGTATGAAAAGCAGTTCTCTTATTTCCATTTAAGAATGGATGTAATCTAATAATATCGTAAAGAAAAATTGTAGCTTTCTTTATGAATCCCTTTGCAGCTTTTACTTTTTCAAGGATAAATTCAAGATTATTTTTGTTAACTAGTATTCCACCTTCGCCCAATCGCTTGTTAATTTCAATTATTTCTTCTAATGTTGGATATTTTACAAGTTTTTCTTCCATAAATATAAATTATATCTTTACTTTTTCATAAATAGCATGTAAAGGATAAAATTCATAGTAAGCTTTATCATCAAACTAAGCGCACTTAAAATCTTTAACAGCTAGCTTCGTTCTGTTTATTAATGCTAAGGCATAAATTGTTAATTGATTAATTGCATTTACTTTTTTAGCATATGGTTTATAATCTAAAATATGAATTAAGCCATTTCTTATTTGCAAAATATCTATATGGCCAGTAATTGGTGTTCTATAATTTTCAAAATCGAAAGTAAAGTTTTTGCTTATAAAATATTTAATGCCATCTTTAGTTAGATGTACAGGTACTTCATATGCTATTGCCAGATATTGCCAGAAAGTCATTGGTTATCATAAAGTCTTGTATTGCTTGATGTCTTTCTTTATTTGTTTTTGTAAGACGCATAAGATTTAAATGGAATAATTGCCAATAAAATTAAGCGAGAACTATGAAGCAAGAAGTAAAAGAGATCTACCCAGAACTTAAAAAAATAGAGAGTGAAATCCAAATATTAAAGATTCTAGTAGTAAAAACTAAGAAATTACCTAAAAGGAAAGTAGCATTAGAAGGTTTATTAAAAGGAATAAAAATAGAAGAAAAGGATATAGAAGAAGCTAAAAAAGCGATTTTTAGGTTTAGTGCTTAGCATGTATGTCACAGATACGCACAGTTTCTTATGGTTTTTAACCAAAGACGAGAGGCTAAGTCCTAAAATAAGAGAAATTTTTAGATTATGTGACAAAGGGAAAGAAATTATAGTTATACCAAGTATTGTTTTACTTGAATGCCTATACATCTGTGAGAAAAAGAAAGTCGATGTAGAATTTAGAGAAGTGCTGCTGAAAATACGAGAAACTTTCAATTACTTGGTATATCCTTTAGATGAGGAAATAGTAATAAGATGCCAAAAAATAACTAAACTTAAAGATCCGCATGACAGAATTGTAGTTGCTACTGCTCAAATTTTGAATTCAAAATTAATAACAAGAGATTATAAAATAAAAGATTCTAAACTGGTTGAAACAATTTGGTAATTTATTTATAAACAGCATGTAAAAGAAAGAATTCAAAGTAATTTTTATCATCAAACTATGCGAATTTGAAATCTTTTACTACAAGCTTTGTTCTTGAAGCTAAAAATATATATGTTGTTCATTAATTACATTTTATCTTTCCTGCTTTAAGTTTAAAGTCCGAAATTTGAACCAATCAGTTTCTTATCTATTCTGTAGAAAGATTTAAATAGTATTATATAAATATATATAATATGCAAAAATTACAATTGCTCCACTATCCGAGATTGGATACTGTGTTAATGGTAGAGGAAGCTATAAAAAAGGCTAAGGAATATCCCTCAAAAAGACAGCTTTGGCTTTCCTTACCTAAAAAAATCATGTACCAAACGTTTAACCTTATCTTGGAATATTTAGAAGAATCGGGAAAGATTGTAATAAAAGAAGGAAAAATAATCTGGATATGGAATCCTGAATTAGTAGAAAAATATCTTAAATCGAAATTAGTGATTAAATGAAAAATGAGAGGCAGGTTTTTGTTGTATTTGCCGATGAAAAGCTGAAAGAGGCTTTTGAAAAACTTAAAGAAAAAGATCCAACTTTGCATAAGTTCATAATCAGAGCAATAAATGATTTAAAAGAAAACCCTGATGTAACAACAGGAACTTTCTTTTGTAGAAGAATAGTTTGAAGAATTTTAACAGTAGTCTTGCTAGCATCGAGTATCTCTATTTCTATTGGTTTACCATCTCTATTGTAATGAGTGATTATATTTTCTTTCAGAAATTGCTGGTCTGAAAAGTTTCTAATTACATGGAGTAGCTTCAGGGTGGTCTAGCAAAACCATAGCTTTTAGCTCGAATAGTTGATTATATTTATTTTTGTGACCGAATAAAATTTTATGGCCTACACAGTTGAAACAACTGAAACCTTTGAGAAGGAATTTGAAAAGAAGCATGGAGATAAGGTAGAGTGGTTAAAAAAAGTTAAGAAGAAATTACAGCAATATCCAGAATACGGAAAACCATTAAGAGGTAAATTGCATGGAATCTGGCAAATAAGAATAGGCCCATTCAGAGTATGGTATGAGATAAATCACATAGAAAAGAAAGTCATATTGAAAGCAATCCTTCACAAGGATGAGGCGGAAAGATATTATTAACCTTCTTCTAATTCTTTTATGAATTCGTCAATATTTCTTGTTCTTCCAGCTTTTATGTCTTCCTCACTTTTTTCTAACTGCTCCATAACATATTTGTTCTGTAAAGTTTCTATAGTAGCTTCTAAACTTTCTAGATCAGCTTTAGGTATGCTTACTAGTCTTTGCATTCTTATCACATAATTCATTATGTTCGATAATATTTAAATGTTTTATGTGATAAGTAGAACAGTTATTAGTGTCTTATAACTCTCGAAATTGAACATAAAGCCCTTACTCTTGAAATAGCAACAGTTTTGAGGCGAAAGGGTAGAATATTGCTTATTTTGGCTTGAAAAGGCTATTTTTATGTTTTGGATATGGTTTTGTATTGTTATCACCTATTTTACACAAAAATTGGCTTGGGGGTTGGGTAAGCTATAGATTTTAGTTGTTCGATCTGCTTTTGCTGGGATTTTATTGAAGTGTGCAGTTCTGTTAAATAACATGTTGATATTTCGGGTGTTGCAAACTATTGATAATTAGGAATTCAGCGTGGACCAAAATAAGCAATCAAAGTATAGGCCAGAGTAAAACATCACGCCAAAAATCAGGTCTAACTGCTAAATCTCTAACTAAACCTACAACACCGTGCACTTTGGTGCTAAATCTTGTGACAAAGCATTAGATAACCAGGATTGGATACAAGAAATCCCAAAGCAACTCCATAACCAACCTCAAGATAACCTAAAGTATACAACGCAATTTTCTTTTTATTATCTCTCGGAGTTGGCTTTATACATGCATTTCACTTGGCAATTTAATAATAATTTAACATTTTAATGTGTATCGTTAAGAGGCAACAAAACCTCTTTATATCTCTTTATATTTTAAAATCATTAGGATTTCCAACAGAGCCAAGTACGCAAAGATTTAAGAGAAACGAACTTTAATAAATAACTATGGTGAAACCAGAAAAAGAATTGATAAAAGAGTTGAGAAGTTTAAAAAAAGAAATTTCTATTATCCCAAGGATCAGTAGGAGATTGAATTACTTAAAAAAAGGCAGGAGAAAATAGTAGGGATTTTAGAAGAAAGAGAATTAACACCCGAAGCAAAAAAAGCTCTAAAAGAAGCTAGAGGTACTCCAGAAGAAAAATATATCCCACATGAAGCTGTAAAGAAATGAGTTGGAAGATTATTTGGCATACAAGTTACAAGATAATCCTTTCCATTTTCTTGAACATTATGAAGGACAAGATTTTTACAAACTTAGAATTGGCGATTATCATGCTTTGGTTGACATAGATTTTGAGAACAAAATTATTAAGATTCGGGTCTTTGACTATAGAAAGAGAATATACAAGAGAATTTGAACTATTTTATATGACAAGTTTTGGAATAGAAAAGACAAGAAAGCTTATTTTAGCTTGAAAGGGCTTAAATTGGCTTTTTGGAGAGGGGAAAAGGAAAGGTAGACCACCTGCAAAAAACAGCTTCTGGATGATCTAAAAAGCATTGCTTTTAGTTGTTCGATTTGTTGCTGAGCTTTTATTACCATTTGGCTTAAAAAGCTGAAATTTTTTGGTTTAGCTAGGGGGAATTTGAATTCTAGAGCGTTCACCTTTCAACAGTCTGATCACAAGCTTGCTTTCTAATTTTCTAAATGTGCAAATTTTTGAATATTTCTTTACCCAATAGCTTATTGTTCTTTCCGGAATTTTTATGTGAAATTTTTTCGCTATTAGTTCTGATACTTCTTTTCGTGAATAACCTAAATTATAAAAAGTTATTGCATGCAATATTATTTTTTCTGGATATTTTGTCTTCTTTATTTTTGCTAAGGTAAATGTTTTATTACAATTTTTGCAGAGATAAAGTTGGGTTTGTTTAAGTTTTTCTTTTCTTATACCTTTTTTAATTATGTTTATTGAGCTACAATTTGGGCAATTTATTTCCATAAATAAATGTTTAATTTTAGGTTTTAAATATTGCCGGCAAAATTTGATGCTTAAGCAACGAAAATTGCCGGCAGTTTAAGCAACGTAGATTGCCGTTGAAATTGGGAAAATTGAGGAATTTTGCTGGATTTTTTGGAGTTTTCGGGGTTTGGGCTGAATAAATATAAAACGGGTTAATAAATAATTCTATCTATTTAATCTTTAAAGTACCTCCACC
>JAWADS010000015.1:0-10251 GCA_038998625.1 Candidatus Aenigmatarchaeota archaeon
TTGAAGGTATAAGAAAAATACAATCAAAAATTGAGCGTTTGAAAGAATTGATTTTTCTATGAAATTTCTAACGATCTGTTAAATGAATAAATAAAAAAAAAGATAAAGAAAGATAAAGAAAGATAAAGAAAGATAAAGAAAGATAAAGAAAGATAAAGAAAGATAAAGAAAGATAAAGAAAGATAAAGAAAGATAAAGAAAGATAACTATGAACTTTCGTAAAAATTTATGAAATTACACTCCTTTTTTAACTTTAAAAAATAAAAATTAAATTTTCTATTTAATAATTCAAATTAAATAAAAGTTGAAACTTCATAAAAAATCATATTTAAAGTTGAAACTTCATAAAAAATCATAAATAAAAGTGTGTATTGTATGCCTAAAATTGTTGTGACACCACATATTGAAAGGGAAATCCTTGAAGTTTTAGATGTGAATATACCTTATACCATTGAACAAATACGGAAAAAACTTAATGAAAAGTTGTATCCGGAATATAAGGGAACAAGAAAAGGAATTTCCTGGAATACAGTTCAGAAGATATTGGAGAGCTTAATAAACAAAAAGCAAGTGGAAACTATAAAAGCCGGGAAGCTAACTCTCTATAAAATCAGAACTCTTTAGTTTTATATTAGAAAATTATTTTACCTTTTTCCGCTAATATTGAAACAGAGTTTTATGGAAAGGTCTGAAATTATAAAAAAATTTTTATCTGAGGGGTTTCAACTAGATAGTAGTGCTTTGAAATTTTTATTGAAAAATGAAGACAAAATAGAAAATATTTTAACTAGATTAAAAGAAAATAAACCGAAAGAATTGGTTTTGTCTTCAGAAATTCTACAAAAGTTTTTAGAAGAAGCTCCAACGAAGATTGATATAATTCCAAGAAATTATTCTACAAAAGAAATGGTTTCTGTAGAAGATATAACAAATTTTTTTGTAAATAGATATTCAAATATATGGAATATTCTTTCAAAAAGGATGGAGCTAGTGAATTTAATTTCTATAAACAAAATAACACAAAAAATCGATAAGTTTTCGTTAATTGTAATGATTAGAAAAATCGAAGGAAATAAAATTTTTGTTGAAGATCTTACAGGGCAATTGAAATTAGAACTTAGGAGCAATCAAAACATACTTCTAACTGAGGATGAAGTTATTGGTGTAGTATGTAAGCGTTTTAATGAAAATTTTTTGGTAGAGAATGTATATTATCCCGACATTCCATTGAAAAAAGAAGTACTCCATACGACTGAAGATATAAACTGCTTTTTTATTCCCATAGAAAAAATTAATGAAAAAAAATTAAATGGAGTGGAAAAAGAATTGGAGGAGAAGAATAATTTATTTTTTTTATTTCTAGATTCAAATTCAAATAAAACATTCTACGAAGAAATTATCCCATTCTTTCCGAAAGTTAGAACTTTTATAATAAGCGAAGAGAAGATACAAAAAGAAATGGAAGGCTATAATTTTTTGTCAGACCCAGCTTTTGTGAAAGTTGAAGAATTAGTTTTATTATTAACTAACGGAAAATTTTTAAAATATTATTCTGATGTGTGGAAGATTTCTCTCGATCAAATTGTATTAAATTTAATTAAAAAAAGACATCTTAATCCATCTTTCAAATTTTCTAAAAAAATTTTTGTTAGCGATCCATTTTTCCTAGATATAGTTCCAGATATAGTTTATGTTAATTATCCTAGCATTTTTGCGTCGCTAAATTATAAAGGAACAACAATTCTTGTTAATGGAAATGCGGAAGAATCAGCCATTTGGAAAGTTAACCTTAAAACAAGAGAAAATATTAAAATATTCTTATAATGATATTTAATGATTATGGATGCCACATTTCAGCTTTTAGATTGCGATTACATTTTAATTAATAATTCTCCTATAATACGCCTTTTTGGCAGAACTATTGAGAACAAAAGCATTTGTTTGTTTTATTCTGGCCATTTTCCATATTTTTATGTCTTACCTAAAGATGGAGAAGAGCAAGAGTTAATAGATTTTTTAAAACAAAAATTTTTAGATCAAATAAAAAATATTGAGTGGACTGAAAAATTTTTACCTATAGGTTATCAGAAGGATAAAACAAAACTCTTGAAAATAACTTTATTCGACCCATCTAAAACTCCAAAAATTAGAGATGATATTATCCAGTGTGGGTTGGCAAAAGAAGTTTTCGAAGCTGATATTTTGTATAAATATCGTTTTATGGCCGATGCCAATCTTTCTGGCATGAAATGGTATAAAGTATTAGGTAAAACTACAACCACAAACTCTGTAAAAACAGATATTAAAGTTGAAGTGCGAACTATAGAAGAAGCTGTAGATTATGGTAACAATCTAAAAATTCTAAGCTTGGATATAGAGATGATTCATGACAAAGATGAGTTTCCAGACCCAAGAAAAAATCCAATAGCAATTATTAGCTTAGTTTTTTATCCAGAATACGAGGGCAAAAAATCCTTAATTCTAATAACAAAACGATTACCCCACAACAATGATGTATTATCTTTTAACAGTGAAAAAGAAATGCTCGAAGAATTTATTAGAATTATAAATGATTTTGATCCAGATTTAATAATCGGATATAACATAAACAATTTTGATTTACCTTATATACTTCAGCGTCTTACTGTGAACAAGTTGTCAAAGACTATTGGAAGATGCAACACAAAACCAGCAATTTCTAAAAAACTCCAAACCAGAAATAAAAATAATATTCCAGGAAGAGTTGTTGTAGATGTTTATGAATTGGTGAAAAGGTTGTTGGAAAAAGAAACTCAAATGAGTCTTTCCTTTTCAAAAGCTAGTAGGTTAAAAAGATATGGATTGGGTGATGTTTCAAAACAACTTTTAGGTGAGGGCAAATTAGAATTGTCACATAGCGAAATTTCTAAATATTGGTCCGGAGGTTTAGAAGATGTCCAATATCTTATTGATTATGCGAGAAAAGATGCAGAGCTTACCATGCGCCTACTTTTAGAAAAAAATCTCTTAGATAGGTACATTGAAATAACTAAACTTTCAGGCTTATTGCTACAAGATGTTTTAGATGGGGGAGAATCGATTAGAATTGAAAATATTTTACTAAGGGAATTTAATAAAGAAGATTTTGTTATTCCATTAAAGCCATCAAGTTCAGAAAGAATGCGCAGAGAAGAAGAAAGGATAGCAAAAGGTTTTAAAGGAGCTCTAGTTTTAGAGCCTGCAGTCGGATTGCACACCACGCCTATAGTTTATTTAGATTTTAAATCAATGTATCCATCCATTTTCATCTACTATAACATATGTCCAACAACTCTTGTGATAGAAAAATTTGATGGGGAAACGTATAAAACACCGTATGGTGCTGAATTTGTATCTAAAAAAATAAGATTGGGAATAGTACCACGTATTGTAGAGCGACTTATAAAAGAGAGAGATGAAGTTAAGAAAATGATGAAACTTACAAAGGATGAGGATGAAAAAAGAAGCCTGGATGCTAAGCAATATGCCTTGAAAATATTGCACAATGCATTTTACGGCTATACCGGATACATAAGGGCGAGATTTTACATTTTAGATATAGCTAATGCCATAACTAGCTGTGGAAGAGATTGGATACAAAGAACAAAAGAAATTGTTGAAAGAGATTCTAAATTTAAAGTGATTTATGGCGACACTGATTCTATAATGGTAAAAGTGCCAACTGATAGCATTGAAGAAGCGTTTTTGTTTGGAAGAGAATTAGAGGAGAAGGTTAATAAGGAAATGAGTGGCATGGTTCAAATGAAAATAGAAAATGTATTTAAAACCTTTTTAATTCTTGCAAAGAAAAGGTATGCAGGCTTAGCAGTAGAAAAAATTGATGGCGAATATAGAGAAACTATTGTAATGAAAGGAATTGAAACTGTAAGGAGAGATTGGTGCAATTTGGCCTCCATTACACTTTATGAGATTTTGGATATCTTACTAAAAGAGCAAAATCCAAAAAAGGCAGTGCAGTATATTAAAAATGTCATCAACAAACTCGAACAAAATCAAATTCCTATTGAAGATTTGATAATAACAAAAAGTCTTTCAAAATCTTTAAAAGAGTACAAAGGAATACAGCCCCATGTAGAATTAGTAAAGAAAATTAGAAAAAGAAGCCCAACAGCCTCTCCTGGTTTGGGTGATAGGATAGGATATGTGATAGTTCAAGGACCTCAACTTCTATCAGAACGAGCTGAGGATCCAGAATATGTGAAAGAAAAAGGATTAAAAATCGATTCTCGCTATTACATTGAAAATCAACTATTACCACCTTTAGAAAGGGTCTTTGAAGCTATTGGAATTTCTAAATCAGAATTGTTAGGAATAGGTAAACAAATGATGCTTTTGGATGCAATTAAAAACAATGCGAAAAAAACTGAAGGCAAAATTTTAGAATCTTTTGAGGAAATGGTTTGCATTAAGTGTGGCGAAACATTTCATAGAATACCATTGATAGGTAAATGTGATTGTGGAGGAGAAATTTTATTCAGCTCAAAAAATGAGTTGGCTAGGTTTGTTAAACTATGAATTTGTATGAAATTTTATTAAATTTTGATTTTTTAATCTCCAAAATTCTTTTTTTACCATCACCTTATTCAATATATTTTGCTTTGTTTACAGAAACAACTTTTTTCTTTTATTTACTGTTTGCTTATATTTTAATAAAAAGAAAAAGCTCTAGATGGAAGAAGATGTTTTTTTATGCTTTTTTTGGTTATCTTGTGGTTTTTCTCCTAAAAATAATCTTCAACAGGCCAAGGCCCTATGAAGAATTGCAAGTCTTCAGCACAATCCAAAAATTTGAAAAGTCCTTTCCATCTTCCCATGCCTTTCTTTCTGCATTACTTATTAATTTTGTTCCCAATGAAAATTGGAAAAAATATTTTATTTTTTATACTATTTTAGTTTCCATTTCTTTAATTATTAGTGGAGTTCATTATCTTAGCGATGTTTTAGTTGGCGCTCTTCTAGGTTTTATTTTTCCAAGATATATTTTACCAGAGAAAAAGTTGGAAAATATAAAAATTTTAAAATGAATTGAAATGAGTTCATTCTAGCTTTTTTATCGTTTCCAAAATTGATAAATAGGCAGGCCTTGTTATAATAATTCCAATTAAAACACCTATAATTGTTGTTATAGCAAATCCCCTCAAGACACCAACACCTAGGAAAATTAAAGGAACCATAGCCATAATTACGGTATACGCGGAATTTAAAATTATACTAATAGCAGTTTTATGCCTTTGTTTTAAAGAAATTTCTTTCTCCAAAAGCAATTGATCAGTTAAAATTATTAATTGATTTACTCCCGTTCCTATTATTGCAATTAATCCAGCTATAGCTGGAATATCCAAAACCCATCCTTTACCATTACTTAAAACATTTGTTAAAGCAGCAAACCCAAGAATTATAACAATTTCGCTAAAGCTAATCAATATCATCGGAATGGAAACTTTGAAATCTCTATATCTTATGAAAATTACTGCGCTTACTGAAGTTGCTGCAGCGATCGCAACAAAAATTATGGAATTTATTAATTCTTTTCCGGCAGTTTGTGTTATAGTATCAACTTTAACAATTTCTAATTCTATTGGCAAACTCCCGGATCTTAAAATTGATTGTAACCTTAATTTTTCTTGTAGTGCTTCTTCTCTGGTTTGTCTAAATCCTTGAATAGATGGTGTGCTTACAGTTTTACCAGCTAAATCCGCAGCTATGTTTAATTGCGATACTGGCTCACCATCTAAGAATAGAATCAAAGGTGAAGTTAGATATCTTTCATTTCCTATAAATGTGGATGGAAGGTTTTTGGTTATTTTAGCAAATCTTTCTGCACTTTCCTTACTTATTTGCACTGCAAAAGCAAATTCATAGCCATTATTTACAAATCTTACATAGCTATGCTGAGGATCTATAAACACTGCTGTTATATCTTTTCCAGTAAACACATTTGCTAACAAAACAATGCTGTCATCACTTTTATTTACAAATTCAAATTTTACATCTTCTATATAGAAGCTTTCGTTGATTTTATATTTACCATCATTTACTTCTAAAATTCCATCTACATATTTAACTTTATAAGAATTATCCCCCAAAACAATATTACCAACCCCATCAGAAAGTTTTATACTTTCTAAAATTTTTCCTTCGAATTTACCTTGTTTAGCTAGAAAATCTTTTATTTCTTCACTGCTTGCTCCGGCCATTTCTATTTGAATTAAATTTTCTCCTAAGTGAGCAATTCTTATTTCCCTCAATCCATACAAATTAATTCTTGTTTCTAAAGTGGCAATGGTTTCTTGCATTTCTTCTTTAGTTGCCATAGTTTTTGGTTTAAGCAAAAATCTTGTTCCCCCCTCAATGTCAATTCCAAATTTTAGGTTACTATCCCTTTCCACAATTTTTACATTAAAACCAAGATTTTTATCATCCTTAGCAATGCAATTGGCAGGTTCACCATCAACTACTAAACTTGCAAAATCTCCACGCTTAATATTGGCCAAGGCTTTATCAAAATCTTCTAAATTTTTTATTTCATTTCCCGAAATCTGAGTTATTTGACTTCCTTCTTTAACATTTACACATTTGGCATCCCTATCCAAATACGCCACAACAACTTTTGTTTGTTTGAAAATGATATTTGGTAATAATAAATATGCTGATAAGAGTAGCAAGAACACTAAAAAAATAAATCTCCAATCTTTTAATAGCTTCATACTTTATACTTCCTCTTTATCCACCATTCTAAAACTGCTGCATTAAAAATCCAAGTATAGGGCAAATCAGTTAAAAATCCGATGATAAGAATGCTTGAGATATTTGTTAGAAGTTTTGATGTTGATAAGAAGAATACAGCTAACATGGTTAATGTTATTGTTGCAATTAAAGTTACACCAGTGACAAATGCTTTTTTATATTGACTTGAAAATACTTCTGGCGTTGTTCTAACAACTTTATTTGTTAAAACTATATTTGTGTCTACAGTATAACCAATTAACATTAATAAACCGGCAAGCCCAGCAAAAGAAATTTTTATTCCTAAAAGGCTAGTAAAAGCTAAAGTTGTTAAAGTGTTTCCTAAAACTGCAAAAACTATGCCAAAAGAAGAAATTGGGTTACGATAAATTAAAAAAATAACAATACTCATTAAAACAAAAGCAACAATCAAAACATAAACTAATTGCTGAAAAAATATTTCTCCTAGACTAGAGCCAATACTTTCAACAGAAAAAGAAATTACATTTATTCCCAAAGATTTAACTGTAGAAATTACTTCATCACTATTAACATTTTTTTCTACCTCTATTTTAGCTCCATATCCAGTAGAAGTTTTCAATGAAGCAATAATTGCCGAGCCAAATTTTTCATTAATCTTTAATTCTAACTCTTTACTGTTTATTGGATTATTTGTTTCTATAGTTATAGAAGTTCCACCTTTTAGATCAATATCTTTTAAAAAAAAGTCTCCAGTTTGAAAATAATTGTAAATTAAGACAACTATCGATATTAATAAAATCGATATTGATAGAGGCATTAAACTTTTCAAACGCATACTTATGATTCTGTTTGTTTAAATTTTTAAATCTCCATTATTCAAATTTAATTTTTTTAAAAGCATCTTCTATTGTTTTTGTAGTTATTTTTGATTCAGAAATAGAACATAAAGGCTTCAAAATTTTACCCTTTTTTATGGACTTGAAAAAACATATTAGCATTCTTTTTATAGGCTCGTCATTAAAACTTTGATGCAGCATTTCAGAACTTCTAGATAAGTACATAATTTGCATATAATTTAATCTATGAAAATTTCTTTTCCATTCATCTGGAATTTTTGGACCACCATATATACTGATTTTTTGTTCACCATAATTCATGTTAATGAATTTATCTTTTAAATAAATTTCAGCGGTTCTAATTCTATACCCAATTTCTTCTCGCATACAAACTGTTAATGTAGAATTTATATGCCCATAAGTTAATTGCATAATAGAAATTTCATCATTTCTTTTTAGGAACTTAGCGTTAGGAGGAAAACCAAAAATATAATAACCAATATCTATATCATGGGACATTAAGTCATATTCAAGTCCAGGTCTTTCTCCAATAGGCTGAGACCAATTGAATCTTTTTGCAGCGTAAAATATTACTTCATTTGGGTTAATTTCTCTTTTTGCAACTTCAACTACAGGGTTGAATCTCTCAGAATACCCCACAGCTAAAATTTTTCCTTTGTTTTGTGAAATTTTCTCCAATTCCAAATCATTTTCATATCTCAATGTAGAAGGTTTTTCGACTAAGACATCAATATCATGCTCCAAAGCGTCTTTTACTAATTTATAATGTGAGCTTGGAGAAGTTGCTATTATAATTGCGTTACAATCACTCAATAATTTAAAGTAATCTTGATACCATTCTATGTTACTAGGCAGTAAACTTTTTTTGCTTTCATCTATATCATAAACTCCGGTTATATCAAATTCATTAACTTTAATTTCCATTAATCTATTAAGCAACAATTGTCCTCTTCTTCCGAATCCACATAGACCAATTTTCAATGGCATAAGACATCTTCTTATTTTTAAAATTTAAAAATATATTGCATTTTCAGAAACAATTTCTTCCTATAGCCAGATACTTTATGCCTTTTTTGATTATCTTTTTAGGATTGAGGAAAGATTTACCATCAAAAACGAATTTCACATTACCTTTAAAATTTATTCTTTTAAATTCATCATGATCTGTAGCTACTATTACACCATCCATGAAGTTCAAATTTTTTAATTCTATAAATTTTGCTTTGGTTTTTTCTTCCAATTCTTTTTTAGAATAGAATGGATCATTGATGTAAACTTCAGCGCCTCTTTTTTTCAATATTTCCAAGACATCGTAAGTTGGTGAAAATCTATCTTCTTTCACATTTCCTTTATAAGATAAACCTAAAACAGCAATTTTTTTATTTTTTAATGGGCCAAAATTTTTTTCTATAATTTCAACCGAATGTTTTGGCATATTTTTGTTAATTTCTATACTCAAACTTATTAAATTGGGATTATTCAGATGTTCTAAAACAAAATTCGGGTAGATAGGTATGCAATGACCACCAACTCCTATTGTCGCTTTATGCAAGTTGTAGTATGGTATTAGATTAAAATTTTTCATAACTTCTATGAAATCGATTTTAAATTTTTCACACAAAAGAGCTATTTCATTTGCTAATGCTATGTTTACATATCTATAAATTCCTTCTAAAAGTTTTATCATTTCAGCCGTTTCACAATTCTCGACTAATATTACACCTTTTTTATTAATTTTTTTATAAATTGATTTTGCGACTTCAGCGGATTTTCTATTTACACCACCAATAATTTGATGCCATTTTTCGGTCAAGTCTTCAATAACATGTGGAATCATCGCTCTCTCCGGAGCATAAACTAAATAGAAATCTCTACCCATTTTCATTTTTGATTCTTTTTCCAATATTTTCCCAATGAAATTTCTCGTTGCACCTAAAGGCATTGTAGTCGAAACAATTACTAAATCTTCCTTTTTCAAATTCTTACCTATAATTTTACTTACACTTTTTATGTTAGAAAAGTCAGGTTTATTTTCTTTCAATATTAAAGGAACAATTATTACTTTGACATCTGAATTTCGTGCGGCATAATTTAAATCATTTGTAGCTTTTATTTTCCTTTGTTTTACATATTTTTTTAATAATTTTGGAACTTTCACTTCGTTTGAGAGAGGTGAAATACCTTCATTTATCATCCTAACTTTTTTTTCATCTAAATCAGCGCCTATAACTTTTCCTATAGATGCAAAAATACAAACTAAAGATATACCTATATTTCCTAAACCAAAAACTGAAAATATCATGTTTTTCACTATTTTCTTGATGCCATATACATTATCTCTGCAACCGGTTTTATATCATAACCAAATTTTTTAAGAATTTTTTCACATTTTTTTAAATAGTACTCATTCCAAGCTTCAAAAAATATTATTAAATTTTTATTTTTTAATATTTTTGTTGCACCCTTAAAAAACTTCAGGTTCACTTCCTTCGACATCTAATTTCATCATGTCTACATTTTTAATTTTTAATTTTTTGAGAATATCATCTAATTTTCTTGCTTTAATAATTATTTTTACTTTTTTACCCTTTGTAATATCATATATCTTACTTATATCATAATCATATATACTACTCAAACTACTAAA
>JAWADS010000016.1:0-9342 GCA_038998625.1 Candidatus Aenigmatarchaeota archaeon
AAGAATAAAGGATATAAAAGATATTTATCATGAACTTGCACTAGCTTTAATTCCTCATAGAAATAAACCGGTCTGCTCTGTTGAGTTTATAGTAGAAGGAACTAAGGAAAAACCTATAATAGGTATAAGGTATCCTGGTAGAAAAGTTGTAAAAAGAGAGCTAAAAGTAAAAAGGGCTGATTTTGCAGAATGGGGCAATTTATTGGATTTTGTAGTCGTGCCTTATATTGATGGTAAAGAAGCAAAAGAACAAGATTTTACATTTGAGAAAATATTGAAAGATTTCGAAGAAAACAAACGAGATAATGAAGAGTTTTGGAAGCTGATAGAAGAAGTTTATTATAAGAATGAGTTTACCAAAGAACCTCCAAAATTGCCTGGTATAGAATCTGGATTATTTCTATTAGTTTTAAAATGGATTTGGATACAAGAAGACCTTAATTATAAACTTAGTTGGCAGGATGTAGGTTCACCTATAAAATATATTTTAGTTACAAAATCTGGCAGTAGAACAGAAAAAGGTGCAGGAAGAGCTAAATTTTTCGCGGCTTTAATTTTACTAAAACATCATTTCAAATTTGATGAAGTAATAAAAATAATTCCTATGTATGCTTGAAAGTCGCGTTTTAAAATATAATTAACCTAAAATTTAATATGGCATATGGTTTCCCAGAAAAAACTCAAATACCTTGTCCTTTCTGTGGTGGCCCTATAACTGTTCTTTGGATACCTGAAGCTAAAAGACCAATAAAAGCTAGTTGGGGTGGTTCAAAAACCCATCTTAGAAGAAGTATATCAGAAGAATATTTAGTGCAAGAAGATTGCCCTGGTTGTAAGAAAACGAAGGAGGAAATCCAGAAAGTTTTAAACGAAGAACAAAAAGAAAAACATAGAATACCACCATCAATAACAAAATATAGCATTAGAACTGGTAGAAAGAAATAATTTATATAAGACCTTTAGTTCTACTATGCGAACCATAGAAGAATTTCAATTTAGATGTAGAATTTGCGGTAAAAGTGTATTAGCAAACTTAAAAAACTACAAAACGATGAGCTGGGCTATCTACAGCCATGTAAAATCTCATAAATTATTTGAACTATTTCCTGTTCCCCATCCTTTTGTTATGAATAAAGATTTGGTAACAAATTTCATAAAAATAAAGAGAATTCCTACTTCAATTCAAACAAAAGTTAAAACTTCTGGTATACAGCTTAGGGAGTAGTGTAGGGGTTAGCCCCCTGTTCTAACCAATTTTAATTCTTGGTAAAAACACTTCCTTACCTTTCTTTAGGAATAGAATAGCATGATCTTCACAGAAAACTTTCTTCTTATTATTAGGTAAATAGAATTCGGCCTTCTTCCTACAGTTCTTATAGCTACACTTCATCAAATTTTATTATCACTTTACAAACTAATAGAACTTACGCTATCTGAATAGGCATAAAGGTTGACAAAAATATGAAGTACATTTTCATTCTTAAGCGAAAATAAATAGCTGAAGGAAACATATGTTTGTTGATAAAAGAAGTATCTAAAATTATTTAAATACTTAATTCTATAACTAAAAATAG
The DNA here is from genome assembly GCA_038998625.1 of Candidatus Aenigmatarchaeota archaeon. Lineage (GTDB taxonomy): Archaea > Aenigmatarchaeota > Aenigmatarchaeia > CG10238-14 > SCSR01 > JAWADS01. The sequence goes on from JAWADS010000016.1 coordinate 1,575, forward strand.
GAGGTTGAAAATGGCAAAGAAAGCTTTTGGTGGGTATAGAATAAGTTTTAAAAAAGTGGCCGACGTTCCATTAGGCAAAGTTTTCGGCACAGGAGATCTTGCTCCCAGTGAAATGACAAAAAAGTTGTGGAGCTTTGTTAAGAAAAATAATCTAGCGAAAAAATAGAAAAAATTTGATTTTTTTCTTTTTATATAATGAAAAATATATTTTTTTAAATAGCTTTTTAAAAATATTCATTAAAATATATTCTTTATGATATATATTTTAAAGAATATAAATACATCTTAATAAATAAACCCACACCATTAAAAAATTCACCAACTTTCTTTTCTTAATCAGAGAATTCGATTAATTTAATATTAAAAATAAAAACAAATGAATGTAAAAGCCGCTACAAAATCTTGGTATCAATATTTTTATTCTTCGGAAACCCTTGGTGCAAGAACAAATGTTAAGCTAATTTTATCTCCTGATTTAAACTCCAACTTCATAGGATAATCTTGACCAAACTGAAGCTTAACAGTATCAGCAATTTTAGTGGCTTTAACCATTTTTTTAAGATAATCGAGAGGATACCTTGCTCTCACACTTCCATCAGTTTTTAAATCTAGCAAAGGCTCTTCACCCTTTTCCAATTCTAACTCTGTTTTACTAATATCCCCCTCCGCCCGCATAGCAAATCTATTGCCTGTAGCCTCAAAAAGTAGAGCATCAGCAATTATTTCAGCATCTTCTATGCCTGATTCTAAAATCTCTGACCTTAACTCAACGTTGGCAGTAAATTCAGTTAGTTGATCTATGGGTGGAACTTCTTCTTGAGCCAAATCTATTAAAGGTAAAACAAATTTCCTTCGAGAAGAATTTTTAAAAACAATTTCTAATTTTGAAGAATCTTGCAAATTTAAAGTTATTTTATCATCAGCACCAGCCCTTTTGAGAATTGAAAGTAAGTTGGAAATATTTACACCAATATTTTCTTCCTTATCCAATTCGAAAGTATCAAAAGCACTTGCGGAAAGCTTGAAATCAACTACGGCCACCATTGCTCTATCAGCAGCTATTAAGCTTATCCCTTGCTTTGTAATTTTAAAAATTCCTTCATCTATAAGTTCTGCTATTGTGGCAATCGAATCCACTAACAAACCTCTATCGCTTATAGTTGCCTTAAACATTAAAAATCAAGCCCCACTTTATTATATAAATCTTTAACCTTTTTATAAAGATTAAGATCAAAATTATTTAATTCTTGTACTATATCTGCCTTTAGGCTTCCATCTATCAATCTACAAAAAACTCTAACAATTTTTCCCTTTTCCACTGGCCCATCGAAAAATATCTCTATATTACCAGTATCGTCAGAGAGAAGGAAAGAATTTTCTAAAGTCTCAGTTATTTTACCTATTAATGCAACTTGAGTATCAGATTTACTTATACTAGAAACATTCCTAAATTTATATACCATAATCTTTTATTAAAACAATGATTATTTAATGTTTTTGCATAGACATTTAATCCATGAATTTTTTTCTATATCAAATCTCCTATGCAAAGCATTTCTTTTATTAATACTAAAAGCTTCTTGAATTATAAAGGGAATTTTCTCAGCCCATACTTCAAGTTTCTTTTTGTCCACATCAAATATTTTCCTGATTTTATTTTTCTCATCTAAGCAAATTATTCTGCCTTTTTCAATTTCACAGAAATCAGAAAGAAAAGAATTTTTTAGGATAAACTCATAAGCACCTAATTGAATCTTCCAACTTAAAGGTAGAGAATTGGCTGAAGAATATTTATAATCAATTAATAAAACCAAATTTTTTTCCGACCCTTTTAAATTTCCTAGAAAAGATAGGCAATCAATTTTTCCAATTAGTTTAAATTTTTCATCAATGAGCTTAAACTCATGTAACCTAAATTTTTTTCCTAACTTTATTCTTTCTATAATTTCTTGTGTAGAAAGATTTTCCTTCGTCTTTAGAAGTTCTCTATGTTTTTCCCTACCCATTAGCATTTTTTTAGTTATCGGAAGATTTCCAGAAAGACATTTCAAGAACTCAGTTTCACAAATCCCATAGAGACTCAATTTGCTTATACTTATAAAATTAAAATTGATCATAATCTTATTTCTCACCAAAACTAACAAAAAGCTTTTTCATAGTTCATTTCAAATTTTAGAAATTAACCATAGGAACGCCAAGAATAACCACATTTCTTGCACTTATAGAACAAAGTAGGGGGCTCGTCGGCAGCTCTAGTTTGTTGCATCCACCAATATGCTTCCATATTTTCACATTTAGGGCACATAATTTTAGTTATGGGCAGTTCTCCTAAACCTTCATCGCTTCCTAGTACTACAATACCCTTTCTTGTTTCGTGCTGCTCTTCTGTTATTGACAATTTCTCTCCTTTTGGCGGTTTGTACTCCCTTCCACATTTTCTACATACTAAAACAAAGTTAATTCTCTTCTTTTTCACTAACAATATGCCACCGCATTTTTCGCAAAACTTTAACATTTTTTCACCTAAATCCCAAAAATTTCAGATAGTATAACTTTAAAATAACCTAATTTGGGTATTATAAAGATTACCCTTCCATGGATCTGGTCCTTTCTTACCGAATATTCATAAGGATTTTGGGCTAGATTGTGATCTCCTTTTGTTTGATAGGTGCCATCAGGATTTATTTTTACAATCCTATGAATTATGGGAGCCCTTTCAGTTGGAACCGAGTAAACTATTATATCCCCAACTTTATATTCATTGGAACCTTGCACTATTGGCATATCTCCACGCTTAAAGCCATTTTTGAAGGGAAAAGTTAAAAATTGTTGTTTTGTTATTCCTATATTTTCATAAAAACCCTTACACAATTCCCACCAATTATCAAAATTCTCCTCATAATTTTCTACTTTGCCCCCGCATGGCAAACTACCCCTATAATTTCCATGGTCCATACTACCACTCACTACAGCCACCACAGGCAAATGGGTACCGAGAAGAGTAGATAAAATAACATTTTGTAGCAAGTACGCAAAAATAATTCCAAGGGCTGCATAAAAAATATACCCAAACCATCCTTCAGTAAGGCTTTGCCAAATTTTTTTAACCTTTTTGATATTATGCTCCGCCATAACTTTCACCTTTTACTATTCCGGTTGCAATGATATGTGCTACCCTTAAGGGCTCGGGATAAAAAGCTCTTGTACAACTTAGTTGAATAATTTCTTCAGCCTCTTCTTCTGTTACACCAACATTTTGATAAAACAAAACCTTTCCTTCTCTTAAAGGACATTTTTTTACTTTTCCAGCCTTTTTTACAATCTGCCACCTTGTTTCAAAATCTTTAAAATTTTTCAAAGCTTTTTTAATTTCATTCATGTTGGGAATTTTTCTACTTATAGCAATAACAGGTAGATTAGTTTGAGCAGAAAGCTTTTTTATATCTACTAAATTAAAACCCCCTAAAGTTATTCCATCTAACATAACAACTTTTAACTGTTCTTTATGTCTACTAGAATTAATAAGCTTTATTAAATTCTCTGTGGCATCAAGGCCGTCTATGGTTACATCTGTCCTTAATAGCCCGTCAAGAACTTTACCACCACGAAAAACTACTCCTATAACAATAACTTTTCCTTTAGTTCTATTTTCAAAAGGTCCTTCGTCAAAGCCTAGAATCCTTATTTCTTCTTTGAGCATGTTGTACAAGAAAAAAAGTTATAATTTTTAGTATTTAAAAATTTAATTTAATTGGAGTGTTAGCATGGTTAAAAAAGTATTTCCGGAGACCCTTCAAAGGCTTTACTTCAGAGTTTTTGTATGCAGAGTTTGCAAAAGTAAAATGAGAGCTGATCCTGCTAAAGTAAAAGAGGGTAAAGTTAAGTGTAGAAAATGCGGCTCGAAGGCTTTGAGGCCTAAAAGGAGGCCTTTATAAGTTAATGGGTAATTAAATGAGTTTAGAATATATAACTACTCGGGATTTGCAAAATAGGGCAGGTGAAACCAAAGGAAGGGTTAGAATTTTGAAGAATAAAGAAGAGGATTTTGCCCAAGTAGACTTTATTTGCCCTGAATGTAACTTTAACGAAAAAGGTAAAAAAGCTTGGGCTCCTCCTTTTGTAGAAGGTTCTGGAGTTAATCAAAAATTTAATCTTCAGTGCAAAAATTGTGGGTATTCCATCAAATTATTAAAATTAAAAAAAGAAATAAAGAAGAAATAATTATTGGTTCGCTCCACTGAGCGGTCCACCTCGCGCGAGATATTAAACAAAGAATATAGGCGCGAGGTCCTTCTTTGTAAAAGCAAAAGATTTTAAAAAATCAAAAAGGGTTAAAAGGAAAAACTTTTTATTCTTAATTTGGAAATTAAAAATAGTGGAAAAAATGGTCGATGGTTTTTGCTGTTGTTAATTCAAAAGTTTTAACTACTCCTTTACATTCTCAAGGTTTAATTTTAAAAAAGAATTTTATATGGATAGTAATGCCGAGGTGGCCGAAAGGTTTAGCCGGAATTCAGGTTAGGCAACCGCCTGCAGTGGTTGAGTTGAGAGCGGTGGATGCGGGTTCAAATCCCGCCCTCGGCTTTAATGGGTGAAAAAATGTTAAAAGTTTTCAACACGTTAACAAGAAAAAAAGAGATTTTCAAACCTTTCAGGGGAAAAAAGGTTAACATGTTCGTTTGCGGCCAAACAGTTTACGATGATGCACACCTAGGCCATGCAAAAACTTATGTTAATTTTGACATTATTGTGAGATGGTTGAGATATAAAGGTTTCAAAGTTTTTTATGTTCAGAACATTACAGATATAGATGATAAAATAATTAATAGAGCAAAAGAAAAGAATGTTTCTCCTTTCGATTTGGCAGAGTACTACACAAAAAGATTTTTAGAAGATATGGAAAGGATTGGAGTTAAACAAAATATAAATCTTTTTCCAAAATCTTCTGAATATATTGAACCAATTTTTAAACAAATTCAACAACTCATAGACAAAGGATATGCTTATCTTGTGGATGGAGATGTCTATTATGATGTCAGCAAATTTAAGGATTATACAAAACTCTCCAGAATGAGTTTAGAAGAATTGAAGAAACATAGGATTGAGCCTGACCCTAGAAAGAGAAATAGCTACGACTTTTCCCTCTGGAAATCTGCAAAAGAAGGTGAACCAAGTTGGGAGGGAGCCATAAAAGTCAATGGAAACAAAGTTTTATTAAAAGGTAGGCCTGGTTGGCATATAGAAGATACAGCCATAACCATAACACTTTTTGGCCCACAATATGATTTGCATGGCGGTGCTACGGAGCTAATTTTCCCTCACCATACTAATGAAATAGCCCAAGCAGAAGCTGCTACAGGTAAAAAACCCTTTGTGAAGTATTGGCTTCATTCTGGTATTTTGACAATAAAAGGTGAAAAAATGTCTAAGTCTTTAAAGAACTTCATTACCATCAGGGAAATTTTGGAAAAATATGATGCAGAAGTTTTGAGGATGTACTATGCTTCAACCCATTATAGAAAACCCTTAAATTATGATGAATCTCATTTAGTTCTGGCTAAAGAAAGATTGGAAAAACTTTACAATACTTTGAGGAACCTTTTGGAGAAAACTGCTAAAGACGAAATTACTGCAAAAGAGAAAAATTTTATGAGGAAAATAGAAAAATATAAGAAAAAATTTGAGGCCGCTATGGATGATGATTTCAATACACCTAAAGCCTTATCAATACTTTTTGCGTTTTGTAAAGATATAAACAAATTTTTAGAAAAAAATAAGACCATTAGCTATAAACTTAAATTAAAATTAGCTTCTACTTTGAGAGAGTTGGGTGGAATATTTGGAATATTGCAAAAAGAAATTGGTGAAGAAAAAATTCCTGAAGAAGCTATGAAGTTGATAGAGGAAAGAGAAAGGTTAAGGAAGAAAGGAGATTATGCAGCGGCAGATGCTGTAAGGGAAAGATTAAGAAGGGAGTTTGGTATAGTTTTAGAAGATACTCCAGAAGGAGTGAAGTGGAAAAAGTTAAAATAAACATTTAATTTTTATTCATTCACTTTCTTATTATATTTTGAGGAGCTTTAAGCTCCTCATGTAGTTTATATGACAAATCCTCATCAAATAGCTTGGAATTGGTATTCAAGAGAATCAGTACAAAGAGCTCTAATTGAAGTAGCTAAAAATAGGGAAGTAGTTTCTGTGTATAAAGATTCTTCCTTTGGAAAAAGGCCGGATGTTATTCTTTATAATGCAGATATCTTGCAAGCTGTGGCAGAAGGAGCTTTAGCTTTTCATGGTTCTGTAGAAAGATGGCAAAATCCAATGAAACTTGATGTTAGCTTAACTAAGCAAGAATTGGATGAATTAAGGATTGGCTGGGACATAATTTTAGATCCAGATGTTGAAGATTTTGAAATTTCTAAAATTACTGCTAAAGTTATTATAGAAGCTTTAAAAGACCATGGTATAAGTAATTTTTCTATTAAATTTTCTGGGGGCAAAGGCTTTCACATTGGTATACCTTTTGAAGCGCTTCCAGAGAAAGTTAATTTCCAACTAACAAAAACATTATATCCTGAGCTTTTCCAAAAAATTATTGAATATTTAAAATGGTATATAAAAGATCAGTTAAAAGAAGAAATTCTATCGTTAGATACTCCTAATAACATATCCCAACGAATAGGCAAACCTTTAAATGAAATAATAAATTCCGAAGGTTTAGACCCCTTTAAAGTTATTAGCTTTGATGTTTTTTCTATTAGACATTTAATCAGACTACCTTATAGTCTACATGAAAAAACTTTGTTGGTAAGCGTTCCTATAAAATATGAAAATTTGGAGAAGTTTGAAAAAGAGTATGCCAAGCCGGAAAAAGTTAAAATTGATGAAAAATTTTTGGTCCCAAAATATGATAAAAAAGATGCTGAAGGCTTAATAATAGAAGCCTTAGATTGGGCTGCAAAATATAAAATTGAGCCAGAAATTAAAGTTTGGGAAGAAGTGAAAACTAAAAAAATGGTGAAAATAAAGCCTATTCCAGAAGATTTTTTCCCCCCTTGCATAAAGCGTATTTTAGAGGGCATGATAGACGGAAGGAAAAGATCTTTGTTCATCTTGATAAATTTCTTAAGAAATGTTGGCTGGAGCAATGAAATGATTGAAAAAAAAGTTTTTGAATGGAATGAAAGGAATTCTCCTCCCCTCAGGACGAATTACATAAGAAGTCAATTGAGATGGCACTTCAGACAAGAGAGAAATCTCCTACCTCCTAATTGTCAGCATGAAAATTTTTATTTAAGCTTAGGTTTGTATCAGTTATGTGAAGCTGCAGGCCTGCACAGACAGGGAATAAAAAATCCTGTTAATTGGTCTATTAGACAGTTAACACAAAAAAAGAAAAGAAAATAATTTTGGTGTTTTGCATTACTCTAATTATGATAATCGAGCTTGAAGAAAATATAGAACGGGGGGAACTAATTTTTAGGGTAATGAATTTAGGTTATCGTTGGGTGCCCGGAGTAGTAAATAGCTTTCAACATGATAAAAATATCATTTGAGAATATTGAGTGACAAGTTTCTAGAGTTATGTTTTGATGTTGGCAGGCAACTTAAAACTAGAACATATTATAAGGATATAGAAAATGAAGCGAAAAGAATAATTGAATATTTTAATGTTAAAGCAAAAATTTACACAAAATATATTTAAATGTAAATTTTCTTTTAATAATTGAAAAATATGACTGAAGAAATGATAACATTTGAAGTAATA
>JAWADS010000017.1:0-7095 GCA_038998625.1 Candidatus Aenigmatarchaeota archaeon
TTGGAGCTTTTACAAAGAAGGACCTCGCGCCCATATTCTTTGTTTTATATCCCGCGCGAGGTGGACCGCACAGTGGAGCGTAGCGAACGAGCGAAGCGAGCAAGGCGAGCGAAGTGAGCGGCCAATAAAAATTTACTCTTCTTCAGCCAAAAGCAAACCTGGATCTTCTAGATATTTTATAAGAGTATCCATAAATCTCGCTGCTTCTGCTCCATCAGCTACTCTGTGGTCAAAGGTAAAGCTTAGGGGCAAAATTTTTCTTATATAGATTTTTTTATCTTTACTCACAAGCCTGTCAAAAATTCTCCCTACACCAAGAATAGCCACTTCAGGATAATTAATGATTGGAGTGCCGAAAATTCCTCTTATACTACCATAATTAGTTATGGTGAAAGTTCCACCTTTAAGATCTGCTAAGTCAATGGTTCTCTTTCTTGCAGCTTCTGCCAAATCAAAAATCTCCTTAGCAATCTCTAAAATACTTTTTTCATTGACTCCTTTAACTACAGGAACCATCAGACCAGCAGGCGTATCCACAGCAAATCCTATGTTGTAATATTTCTTTATTATAATTTCATAGTGCTCATCGTCAAAACTTGCATTAAATATTGAATGTTTCATTAAAGCTCTAGCACAAGCTTTCATGATGAAAGGTAAAAAAGTTAATTTTATTCCTCTTTGTTCTGCGTAAATTTTTTCCCTTTCTCGCCATTTGACCAATTCAGTAACATCAGCTTCATCTATATGTGTAACAGGCGCAGCTAAGTTAGCACCTTTGGACATCTTTTCAGCTATAACTTTCCTTACCCCTTTAATGGGAATTCTTTCCACATAACCATACATATCATATTCTTTTTTCACTATCATTGGTTTCGTAGTTTCTTCGGGGGCATGCTCAAGCATAGAAACTTGAGCCGCTTTCCTCACATCTTCTTCAGTAATTCTACCATCTTTCCCCGTTCCCTTAATTTTTGTTAAGTCAACTTTTAACTCCCTTGCCAATCTTCTAACAGCAGGAGTGGCTAGGACTTGAGGTTTAGCTTTAACTGTTGTAATCTCTTTTCTTTCAATAAATTTTTCCTCTGCAGGCAACTCTCCCACTACACCATAAAACTTTTCTTTCTCCTCTAATTTCTCGCCTTCCTCCCCAATGGTTACTAAAACTTCTCCTACCTTTATTGTGTCTCCTACTTTATGGTGTAGTTTTAAAATTGTTCCAGCCCTTGGGCTTGGAAGCTCCACTATAGCTTTATCAGTTTCGACCTCCACTATAGGCTGATCGGATTTAACTTTCTCTCCTTCTTTTACTAACCAGCGAACTATTTCTCCCTCAGTTATGCCCTCGCCTACATCAGGAAATTTAAATTCAAAAGGCATGGTATGATATTAACTATGTTTTAAGTTAAAGAAAAACATTTATGTCATGCGTTTAACAAAGTAAATAAATGAAGTTTGAATGGTACCTGGATTTTGTAAAATTTAAATACAGGCCAAAAAATACAGATATAGTTTGCTTATTTAGATTCGAACCTTCTAAAGATATTTCAAAAAAAGAGGCTATAGGTAGAATTGCTTCTGAAAGCTCATGCGGTACTTGGACAACTTTGGCGTTAATGCCAAAAAGTTTATATAAATTAAAGGCCTATGCATTTTGGCAAAAGAAGGATTTTGTAAAAATTGCTTACCCTTTTGAGCTTTTTGAAGAAGGCAGCATACCAGGATTTCTGAGCGGCCCTGCGGGCAATGTTTTTGGTATGAAGGCTGTAAAGAATCTTAAGTTTATAGATGCTTCCTTTCCTTTAAACTTTATTAAACACTTCAAAGGACCCAATTATGGGAGAGATGCAATAAAAAAAATTTTTAAAAGAAAACAAGGGCCCATTACAGCAGTTGTTCCAAAACCAAAGCTAGGGTTTAGCCCTAGAGAGCATGCTGAAAAAATAGGTCTAGCTATTTGGAAAGGTGGAATGGATTGTTTAAAGGATGATGAAAATCTTGTTAACCAAAAATTTAACAGATTTGAGGAAAGAGTAAAATGGGTAGCCAAATGCCGCGATAAAGCTGAAAAAATTACGGGCGATGTCAAAGATGCTTTTATAAATGTAACTTCACCAAATCTAAAAGAATTGGAAAGGAGAATAAAACTAGTTCACAATTATGGTTTCAGATATTTCATGCTGGATATTATTGTCTCAGGTTTTACAGCAATACAAACCGCAGTTGATCTAGCCCATGATTTAGATATGGCTATTCATGGCCATAGGGCTATGCACGCTATGCTAACAAGGAATCCTAAGCATGGTATGTCTATGCTATTTTTAGCTAAATTAGCAAGGTTAATGGGAATAGATCAACTTCATATTGGCACAGTGATTGGAAAATTAGAAGGAAATAAAGAAGAAATCATTGCAACTAAAGATATGATAATGGCGAAGAAAGTTGGTGAAATTCCCTTTTTAAGGTTGAGTCAAAATTGGGGTAAAATAAAGCCAATGTTGCCAGTAGCTTCTGGAGGTTTGCACCCAGGTATATTGCCACAACTATTCAACATTTATGGCACTACTGATATGGTAATTCAGGTGGGTGGTGGTACCCAAGGTCATCCTATGGGTGCTGAAGCTGGAGCAAGGGCAATTATTCAAGCAATAGAAGCATATCGTCAAGGAATATCTCTAAAGGAATATGCAAAAACTCATAAAGAACTTAAAGCTGCTTTAGATAAATGGGGTTTTGTGAAACCTATTTAATTTTAATTTAAATGTGTTTATAAAGTCAAAAACAAAACTTACGTAAAAGGGGTCTTTTGAACACATAACATTTTCTAACAAAATTCTCTTCAATATAATTTTCTCTTTAGAAACTGGCAACCTTTCTTATAGCTTTTTCTATTCTGGAGCTATCTGGAAAATAATAATTCTCCAATTTAGGTAAAGGTATAACCACATCCCATCCTGTAACCCTCTCTATTGGTGCTTCTAAGCTAAGAAAAGCTTTTTCTGTAATTATCGAGCTTATCTCTGCAGCCAGTCCTAAAAATTTTGGAGCTTCATGAACAATCACTACCCTTCCTGTTTTTTTCACCGAATTTTCAATAGTTTCTTCATCTAATGGGGATAAAGTTCTTAAATCTATGAGCTCAACAGAAATCTCTTCTTTTACTTTTTCCATTGCTTCTAAACACTCTTTTATCCTAGAACCATAAGAAATTAGAGTCACATCATTACCTTCTTCTATTATTCTCGCTTTACCCAACGGAATAGTGTAAGCTTCTTCTGGCACCTCTTCTTTAAAGGCGCGATATAATCTTTTTGGTTCTAAAAAGATTATCGTATCCTCGCTTCTAATACAAGAAATAAGCAAACCCTTTGCTTCATAAGGGGTAGAAGGCACAACAACTTTTAGGCCAGGAGTATGGCAAAGATAAGTTTCTGGAGAATCAGAATGATGTTCTAAAGCCTTTATTCCGCCACCATAGGGGACACGTAAAACTAAATGAACACTATATCTTCCTCTGCTTCGTGTACGATAGCGAGAGGCATGGTTAATTAATTGGTCTAAAGTAGGAATTAAAAATCCGTCAAACTGAATTTCTGGAATAGGAATAAATCCTGCTAAAGATAAACCAATAGAAGTTCCCACAATTGCTGATTCGGCCAATGGAGTATCTATAACTCTCTCATCCCCAAATTTTTCCCATAAGTTTTCAGTAACCCTAAAAACTCCACCATTTTTTCCAATATCTTCTCCCAATAGAATAATTCTTTTATCCCTCTCCATCTCGAGATTTAAAGCATTGTTTATGGCTTGGACCATTGTCATCAAGACCATTTATTTACCTCCGAACAATTTTTGTGCTTCTTCTAATTCTTCTTTCAGCCTTTGAGGCATTTCAACATATGTATAAGAAAAAATTTCTGAATATTTTGGTGGTTCAAAACTTTCCATTTTTTCTACTGCCTTTTCAATTATTCCTTGAACTTTCTTTTCTTGTTCGCTGAAAAATTTTTCGTCCGCAATTTGTCTTTTTATCATGAATTTTTTTAATCTATCTATAGGATCTTTTTTCTTCCATTCTTCCACTTCTTTTTTGTCACGATATTTTGTCCAATCATCAGCTGTAGTGTGATGGGACATTCTATAAGTATAGCATTCAATCAAACTTGGCCCAAAACCTTTTCTTGCTTTTTCTGCGGCATCTTTTACTGATTTATAAACTGCAAAAATGTCATTTCCATCTACTTGTAGTCCTTCAAAACCAAAGGCTATGGCCTTTTGAGCTAAAGTTTGGGCTGCGCTTTGTCGTCTCCTAGGAACAGAAATTGCATATTGATTATTTTGTATAATTGCTACCAATGGAACTTTAAAAACTCCAGCAAAATTCAAAGCTTCATAAAAATCTCCTTTGCTAGTTGCCCCATCTCCAAAAAAACATAGCACTATATCTCTAGATTTCTTTAATTTTAATCCCCAGGCAAAACCAACAGCATGGGGAATATGTGTAGATACTGGAATACATACTGGAAACCAATGTACATTTTCGGGAATTCTGTGCCCCCTTTCATCTCCAGACCAATATTGAAAAAGCATCTCTATCGGCATACCGTGAACAATGGCAGCACCGTTTTCTCTGAAACTTGGAAATATCCAATCATTCTTCTCTATTGCTAATGCGACACCTACTTGACATGCTTCTTGTCCTAATAGAGGTGCATATGTCAAAAGTCTGCCTTGTCTTTGCAAAGAAAAGGCTTTGTTGTCAAAAGTTCTTGCCAAAAGCATGTAGAAATACATTTCCTTAATTTTTTCATTAGAAAGCTTTAATTCTTCAAATAATTTTTCATCAACATTTCCATTTTCATCAAGAATTTGTAGATATTTTATATCAAAATTTGCAACAGTTTTTATTGGCATTAATTATAATTTTGGTTTTTCTTTTAAAAACGTTAAAGATTAAAAATTTAGCTAATATTTAATTTCTATGGTCAACCTTCTTACAGATGCTAATGTCCATTTTCATTTCGAATGGGAGGCACCGGAAGATAATTTACTAAAAGAATTACCAAAAATTCAATATTTAAAAGGAAAATATGAACAAAAAGGATTTAAAGTTAAAAATTTTTTTGTTACAACATTACCCTACTTAAAGTTATTAAGAATTTTATCAAAAAATACAGATTTAATTTTAGGATTATATTTGCCATTTCCGAATGACGCTACTTTAGATCCAGGGTTACTAACTTACTTCAAATATGTAAAAATTAGACCATACTTTGATATTGCTTACTTTCATTTAGATAAACTAAAAAAATTTTTTGATGAATTATCCAACACCAATATAAATCCTATTCAATTACATGTTGAGACATTACCTCTTGATTTAGTGAAATTCTTAAAAGATACATTACCATCATGTCGATTCAATCTTCAGCTCGTGCATGGCGTTTATGCCCTTTACCGTCAAGTTCCTTATGAAATTTCGAACCAAGAATTGCAAAAAATTGTTAGAAGTATTGTAGATATAGATGGGGTCTTTTTAGGGACTTCTAATTTTGAGCATTATTCAGAGGACCCACATCCTTATTTAAAAAGAGCTTTAGACGATAATTTAGGAGATCAAATAGTATACGAGAGCGACTTTATTTTAGGTTATCCATATAGTTTAGAAGTTGCTTTAGGTAATTTTGAGGGTTGTCGTAATGCGATTGGTTATGATAGTAGGGTTTACTTTAAAAATGCTGAAAGACTTTCAAAGAATAGGTAATCACTTACCTAAAGCCCATTTTTTAAGTGTTTCATAAGAAGTTGCGCCACAAATCCATTTTCCTGTTTTCATATTAAAGAAGAAAGGCACGCCACCACAAAAACCTTTATCAAATTCTTGCATTAATTTAGCATTCTCCTCATCGTGCCAAACTTCTATTTTTTCCACCTTCACCTTTAATTCTTGTTCTAATCTTTGAACTAGGGGCTCCATATGTTTGCAATGCACACATTCTCTACCATAAAATTCTAGAAGATGGCTTGAGAAATTCTTTTTATTCATAAAAATAATTTCGTGAGGTATATTTTTAAATTTTTACAGAAAGCTTTTTATCTTATCAAAAAACCAAACTATATATATCGGGTAAGTTCAGTGGACTATGCATTTACCTAAAAGGTAAGCATAGTTAAGCATTATGGGCTCCGTCAACCGACCCAAGTTCATACAATGGTCTTGGGTCCCGATATCGGGAGCCATTGTATGGGCTCGCTGAGTTGACGTCTCATAGTGCTTGAAGGGCCGAAAAATAGCAACATTGGGTCGGAGGCCAAAAGCCTTCAAGGAGTGTTGCTATATTAGGCTCTTCCGCTGAGCCCAAAGATTTTCTTTTTATTTTTTGGTTAAATTTTCAGTATTGTATTCCTTTTACGGCTAAAGTTTTCTTGGGAAATTTTCTAGCAATAATTTCATTCACATAATCCGCACTTTTTATAAGAGCCTTGGGCGCTTTCCTTCCTGTTAAAACTACTGTGGTTTTCTTAGGAATTTTTTTCAATAAATCTAAAACTTCTTTAACTTTTAATAAACCTGCATGGCAAGCAAGATTAATTTCATCTAAAATCAACAAATCTGGTTTCTTTTTTTTCATAACTTCTTTTGCAAATTTCAATCCCTTTAAAGCAAATTCTCTATCCAACTCATCAATATTTCTTACCCTAAATTTATACTTACCAAATCTCGCCTCTCCTTTTTTAGAAATTTTTAACCAACCAGGTCTACCGAATTGATAAACTTCATAATAGGGCTTTAATAATTCCTGAATCTTGTATTCTCCAGTGTTTTTCCACCATTTCATAAATTGAATCATCACAACTTTTTTTCTATGGCCTATGCAGCGTAAAGCTAGACCTAAAGCATTAGTTGTTTTACCCGCTCCATCTCCAGTGAAAAGATAAATTGCACCCATTTTATCTATTTGAAATTAGAATGTATTTTATCTTAAATCTTTACAAAGAAGGACCTCGCGCCTATATTCTTTGTTTAATATCTCGCGCGAGGTGGACCGCTCAGTGGAGCGAACCAATAATAAAAAAATAAAAAAATAAAAAAATAAA
>JAWADS010000018.1:0-6461 GCA_038998625.1 Candidatus Aenigmatarchaeota archaeon
TTATAAAATCATAAACTTTTATTAATACCGGCTTTTTAGGATAGTTGTACTTTTCTATAACTTTTTTAATAAAACTATTTTTTTTATAAAATTGAGGAGCTGGATAATATTTTAAAGGATCAACCCTCAATGCTTGTTCTGCCAGTAATGGCATAGCAACTTTAATTTTTTCTAACATTATTTGAGTTATTTCTTTTTGTGTTGATGGTATGTCTGGATGTTGCGAATCTCGAAAGAATTGAATAAAACCCTCTAGACTGCTCGCCACAATTATGTTGCTAGCCTGATATAAAGGAAATAATCCCCTACAAACTTCTGTTGATCGGGTTAAGGATTTTTCCTCCAAAGCTTCTTCTCTAGTTTTTTCATCATAATTTCGAATGTAGGAATTTTTTAATCTATCTCTCACCAAATCATAAACTTTCTCAAAAAGTTTTTCACGAAGATAGTTTAACTCTCCAAGCTTATTTTGAATTTTTATTTTCCATCTTTCCGGAATATTTCGTGGTAATGTAAAACCTCTTGCCCCTACTCTTCTTCCAGATTCTTGAAGAGGATTAATGAACTGATATGCACAAATCTGCAAAGTGAAGGCCCTTGGCACATTTTTTAAAACAAATACAAGAGGGGGTAAATCAGGAATGGAAGCATGCCCCCTACCTACACTATCTTCCAATATTTTTCTCTCTTTCTTTTTTACATAATCCAAAATTTTTATTTTATTATCATAAGTTTCGTCTTGTTCATTATATCTAAATTTGCTTATTCCTTTTTGAACTTGTTTTTTGAAAGCTTCTAGAGGAGTGGAAGCTTCATAAGTCATTGTTGCTCCATATGCGCATAGCTCATCCGGGCCAAAGGAGAATTCCAAACCATCAATTAAAATAATATCATTAGGAGCAAAATAAAAAGATTCAATATATGGTTCCAACAAATTAACTTGCATCTATTTTTAAATTGAATTAAAAATTTAAATAATTTTCATCAAGTTAAGAATTTTAATTCTTAGTAAAAATAAAATATTATATTACTCCATTGCCCCGATAGCTCAGCTGGCTAGAGCACGTGCATGGTAAGCTGTAATAAAACTTACAAACGGGGTCGCGGGTTCGAATCCCGCTCGGGGCTTGGTAAAGGATTTAGACTCCTTCATATTTGGTTTATATAAGCGAGAAAATGAGGATGATGGCTTAAACATATTTATTTTTTACGCAGGCTGAAGTGTTTAGTTAAGTTTGTAAATAAAAAAATAAAAAACTAGATTTTCTATAGAGATAAAATATGATAATAGCTGCAGTTAGTGATGTGCATACTCCAAGATATTTTGCTGAATTTGTTCTAGCTTTAGATAAAATGAATATAATCCCAGATTTGTTTTTGATAGCAGGAGATATGATTGATAGGGGAGAAGTAAATGAATATGAAAAAATTTATAATGCTTTGTTTGGAAAGATAACCTGCCCTATTGTAGCTTGTTTTGGAAATCAAGAATATTCTCAAATAAGAGAAGAATTAAAACAAAAATTTAAGGAAATAAGATTTTTGGACGATCAAAGCATAGTGGTAGAAGTTAGTGGAACTAAAGTTGGAATTTTTGGCACTACTGGTTGTTTAGACACGCCAACAGGATGGCAAAAGGCAAATGTTCCCAATATAGAACAAATCTATCAAACAAGATATAATTTAGCTGACAAACAACTGCAAAGATTACCAGCTTCCTACAAAATTTTATTAATGCATTATGCCCCCACTTATAAAACTTTAGAGGGTGAAAATCCAAGGTTTTTCTCAACCCTGGGCTCCCAATATTTCGAAAATATTTTACTTAAAAGAAAACCAAATTTGGTAATTCATGGTCACAGCCATAGAGGCACAGCAATGGCATGGATTGATACTGTGCCTGTATTTAATGTTGCTTTTCTAGTTAATAGAAAAATTGTAATAATTGACACTGAAAAATTAAAGCCCGGGCTAGCTAAATTTGTTTAAAAATATTTTCTACTCATAAAATCTCGGAATAATTTTAAGAAAAGGTTGCCCTTACCCTGTGCTCCTGTTTTCATTACTAGCTTCAGCTAATGTTTGACAGGGGCTTTGGAGGTAAGGGCTAAAATATAATATTTTTAAGAAATATTAAAAGATTATGCTGTTCGAACCTAAGTTAACTGATAAAAAATGGGATATAAAAAATGAAAAAAATATTTTTCGCCTATGGCAAGAAAAAAAGGTATTTCGATTTAATATGAATACAAAAGCAGAAATATTCAGCATTGATACACCACCACCTTATCCCTCTGGAAGACCTTGGCACATTGGAGCTGCAGCCCACTATTCTCAAATAGATATGATAGCAAGAACTGCAAGAATGTTAGGGTTTGAAACTTATTTCCCTATAGGTATAGATAGAAATGGCATACCTGTGGAAAGGTATACGGAAAAATTATATGGAATAAAACTTCAAGATACCCCAAGGGAAAAGTTTATTGAGCTTTGTAAAACTTCTTTAGATGATTTAGAAGCAGAGATGATTCAAATAATGAAGAACATGGGCTTATCAGGGGATTTTGATAATTATTATAGAACCGATTCAATAGAATATAGAACCTTAACTCAATCCACTTTTATAGAGCTCTGGAAAAAAGGTTTAATTTACGAGGCCACTAGACCCAATAATTTTTGTTATGATTGTGGTACAACAATAGCAGATGCGGATGTGGTATATAAAGATTTGCCAACTCAATTAGTTTACATTAAATTTAAAATTAAAGGAAGTGAAGAGAGCATTGTAATTGCCACCACTCGACCAGAGCTTTTATGCTCTTGCCAAGCAGTAATAGCAAATCCTAGGGATGAAAGATATAAAAAATTCTTCAACAAGAAAGCAATAATTCCAATTTACCAACGAGAAGTTCCCATTATTCCTCATAGCTCTGCAGACCCCAATTTTGGAAGCGGTTTGGCAATGATTTGTAGCTATGGAGATTTAACAGACGTCAGACTTTTTAGAGAGCTAAAGTTAGATGAAATAATCGCTATAAATACACAAGGGAGACTCACAGAAGTTGCAGGAAAATATGCTGGATTAAAAGTTGAGGATGCTAGAAAAGCAATAATTGAAGATTTAGAAAAAGAGAAGTTAGTTGTAAAAAAAGAAAATATAGTGCATCACACCCCAGTTTGCGAAAGGAGTAATGTGCCTATAGAAATTATTCCAATGAAAGAATTTTATCTGGACCAACTTAACTTCATACCAATTTTAAAAAAGATTCAAAAAAAAATAAAATTCCATCCAGAGAAGCATAGGCAAAGGTTAATAGATTGGATGAATTCTTTAACCATAGATTGGCCTATCTCAAGAAGAAGATATTATGGCACTGAAATTCCCATATGGTATTGTGAAAATTGTAATGAGCCGCATTTACCAAAATCAGGAAGATATTATCAGCCTTGGAGGCAAAAGGCTCCATTTAAAAAATGCAAAAAATGTGGGAACAAAACTTTTATTGGTGAAACTCGAACTTTTGATACATGGTTCGATTCAAGCATTTCCCCCCTTTTTATTTCAAAATTTATGAAAGATAAAAGATTTTTCACAAAATTCTTTCCAACTTCTTTAAGACCACAGGGAAAAGACATAGTTAGAACTTGGCTTTATTACACATTACTAAGATGCTATCAGTTAACCAAAAAAATTCCTTGGGAACATGCTTGGATAATGGGTTATGGTGTGGATGAAAAAGGAGAAAAGATGAGCAAGAGCAAAGGAAATGTAATAGATCCTTTTCCGATTATAGAAAAATATGGCGCCGATGCCTTTAGATTTTGGTCTGCCCAAGAAGCAAGTTTAGGAGAAGATTTTCGATGCTCCGAGGAAAGAATAAAAAATTCAGGAAAATTTTTAACTAAATTATGGAACTTGGCAAGATTTATTTCTATGTTTCCTCAACCAAAAAAAGCAAAATTATTACCTAGCGACAAATGGATTTTAGCTGAATTAAATAAAACTATAGCAGAAGCTCTGAAAGGATATGAAAATTTTAATTTTTTCATTCCTGCCACTAAAATGAGAGAATTCACGTGGAATGTTTTCGCAGATCATTATATCGAGATGATTAAACCAAGAGCCTATGGTGATAGATTTAATAAAGCTGAACAACAAGCTGCATGGTTTACTCTACATACTTGTTTAAAAAATATTTTGGTTATATTGGCACCGATAATTCCTTTTATAACAGAATATATATGGCAAGCTCTTTACAGCAAAAAAAGCCTTCATTTGCAAAAGTTTCCAACAAAAATAAAAAGATCCAAAAATTTTGAAAGGCTAACCCCAAAAATTATTGAATTTAATTCAAAAGTTTGGAGCTTAAAGAAAAAAATGAGATTAACATTGAAAGATTCTATAGAAGCAAAAATACCTAAAGAATTAAAAATATTTGAAAAGGATTTGAGGGCTATGCATAACATTAAGCCTTAATCGGAAAATTTATTAAGGTTTTATTAACTAAAATATAATCTCAATGCGCAAAGATGAGAAGGATGTTGAATGTAGAGCAACTAAAAAGGAAAAAATTTTGATTTTTAGCTAGGGGGATCTATATTTAGCGAAAAGGAACTTCTACAATTAAGAAAATTGTTGAAAGAATTGGAAAAAATTAAAGGTAGGCACACAGAGCTAGTCTCTGTTTACATCCCTAGCGGAGCAAATTTAATTGATGTAATAAATCAACTTCAAGAAGAGAAGGGCACTGCTAGCAATATTAAATCTAAAAACACTAGAAAAAATGTTCTCTCTGCTTTGGAAAAAATAATTCAGCATTTAAAAACCTTTAGACAAACTCCCCCTAATGGTTTGGTTGTTTTTTGCGGAAATGTTTCACCAGTAGAAGGAAAAGAAGATATAAAACTTTGGAGCATAGAACCTCCGGAAAGAATGAATGTAAAAATTTATTGGTGCGACCAAGTGTTTGTTCTCGAGCCTTTGCGAGATTTATTTAGAGAAAGGGATGTGTATGGTTTGGTGGTATTAGATGCTAGGGAAGCTAACATAGGTTTATTGAAAGGTAAAAGAATTATTTCGCTTAAACACTTGGAATCGACTGTTCCTTCAAAAAGCGTGAAGGGTGGTATGTCACAAATGAGGTTTGATAGGTTAAGAGATGATGCAATAAATGAATTTTTAACTAAGGTTGGCGAGGTATCTAATCAAAACTTTCTCAATCAGAGAGATCTGAAAGGTATATTAGTAGGCGGCCCAGGTCCAATTAAGGATCGTTTTGCTAAAGAAGATTACTTAAATTATCAGCTTAAGAAAAAAATTTTGGCAGTTAAAGATACTGGCTACACAGGAGAAGCAGGTTTGGAAGAATTGGTAAAAAGGAGTGAAGACATAATAAAAGAAACTGCTCTAGCTAAAGAAAGGGAATTACTTTCTAAATTTTTCAAAGAAATAAAAGAAGAGGGAAATGTTGTTTATGGTAAAGAAAAGGTTATGCAAGTGTTAGAAACTGGTGTGGCTGAAATATTGCTAATATCAGAAGAATTTGAAGGGGATTTGGAAGAAATCATAACTAAAGCCGAAAATTATGGAGCAAGAACTGAAATTATTTCTACAGATACTCAAGAGGGGAGACAGTTTTTGAAACTAGGGGGAATAGCAGCTTTTCTAAGACACAAATTAAGTTAAATAAATTATTCTTTTTGTTTTTCACTAATTAAAATTGCATTGACAACTCCATCTTGCCCTGGCCGAGAGGTAACCTTTGCATTTCCTAATTCTGTTTTAATAATCGCGCCTCTAGTAATAATTTTTCTTCTCACAAAATGTGGATTAGCTGGATTTTCTATTACATCTAGAATTTTTACTTTCTTCACAACTTTATTGGCAGTATCAATAACATTAGCATATTCACAAGCATAAGCTTTTAATTTTTTTCCTCCACCCTTCGTTCTTTTTAAAACTTTTTTATCTTTTCCAAGTTTTGTATATATAGGTAAACTACCCAGTTCATATTTCCTTTTTTTCCTAGCCAATTTGATTATCCCGCCTGTAGCTTTTCTTCCTTTTTCACCGTGCCATACGGCCATAAAATCACTAATTGCTAGCTATTAAATCTAAACATTTTAGCTTTTAGCTAAATCTTTATATATCTTTTTATTCAAAAGAATTTAAAATAATTAAAGGAAAGGCAAACATGGCCGATAGACCCATAGATGCGTTGGATAAGGCGAAAGGGAAAAGAGTTCTCATTAAACTTAAGAATGGGGAAGAAATTAGCGGTATTTTAAAGGCTTTAGATTTGCATTTAAACATCTGGCTAGAGGATGCAGAAATCACAAAAAATTCTGGCGAAAATCCCAATAAGGTTAAAATAGGTACTTTGCTTGTTAGGGGAGATACAATTGTCTACGCTAGTCCTGCAACATAAATAATTGCACTATTTAAAATCTAAAAGAAAAAA
>JAWADS010000019.1:0-5857 GCA_038998625.1 Candidatus Aenigmatarchaeota archaeon
CTGTCTTTTGGAGTCAAACCGCAACAGATATTCTTGCCCAAAAATATTTCAGAAGAAAGGGCGTACCACAATATGATGAAAATGGTAATTTAATTTTAGATGTAAATGGAAAACCATTGCTTGCAGGTGAAACTAGCCTAAAACAAGTTGTTAATAGACTAGCAGGATGTTGGAGATATTGGGGAGAAAAATATGGTTATTTTGCCTCCCCTGAAGATGCACAGGTATTTGAAGATGAAATTAAATTTATGTTAATAAACCAAATGGCGGCCCCAAATTCGCCGCAATGGTTCAATACTGGGTTGCATTTTGCTTATAATATATCAGGCTCACCAAGGGGGCATTGGTATGTGGATCCAGATACAAAACAGTTAGTGGAGTCGAAAGATGAATATTCCCATCCTCAAATTCATGCCTGCTTCATCCAATCCATAAAAGATGATTTGTTAAGTGAAGGAGGTATAATGGACCTTTGGGTCAGGGAGGCCCGTATCTTTAAATACGGAAGTGGAACAGGAACCAATTTCTCAACCTTGAGGGCAAAAGGTGAACCTTTGTCAGGAGGTGGAGTAGCAAGTGGTGTTATGTCTTTTTTGAGGATTGGTGACACTACTGCTGCTAGTATAAAATCTGGTGGTATAACTAGAAGAGCAGCTAAGATGGTAATTCTAAACATAGATCACCCAGAAATAGAAGATTTTATTGAATGGAAAGTTAAAGAAGAGAAAAAATTAGCTGCTTTAATTAATTCTGGTTTGTATGATGCTGTAATGGAATCTGCAGATGAAGCCATCTATGGCTATCAATCCAACAACTCTGTAAGAGTTACTGATGATTTTATTAACGCTGTAATTAAAGATGAAGATTGGCATCTTATTGCAAGGACTGATGGTAGTGTTATGAAGACAGTAAAGGCTAAATATTTATGGGACAAAATTGCAGAAGCTGCTTGGAGTTGTGGCGATCCTGGAATTCAATTTGACACCACCATTAACGATTGGCATACTTGCCCAGCCAGCGGAAGAATTAACGCTAGCAATCCTTGCTCCGAGTATATGTTTATCGATAACACTGCTTGTAACTTAGCATCAATTAACCTTGCTAAATTTTTAGACGAAGAATCTGGAATTTTTGATGTAGAAGCTTTTAAACATGCTGTAAGATTGTGGACAATAGTTTTAGAAATCAGTGTTTTGATGGCCCAATATCCGAGCAAAGAAATAGCTTTAGGGAGCTATAATTTCAGGACTTTAGGTTTAGGATATACCAATTTAGGCTCTGTATTAATGAAATTAGGTCTTCCCTATGATTCAGAAGAAGCCAGAGCTTTTTGTGCTGCTATAACAGCTATAATGACTGGTGAAGCCTATGCGACTTCAGCAGAAATGGCAAGTTTTCTAGGACCATTTGTTGAATATGAAAAAAACAAAGAGCATATGCTTCGAGTTATAAGAAATCATAGAAGAGTAGTTTATAACGCACCTGCTGAGGAATATGAAAATTTGCATACAATTCCACAAGGGATAAACCACAAGTTAGTCCCAGAATATTTAATGCAATCAGCTATAGAATGTTGGGATAGAGCATTAGCCTTGGGTGAAAAATATGGCTACAGAAATGCTCAGGTAACTTTAATAGCTCCTACTGGAACGATAAGCCTCATCATGGACTGTGATACAACAGGAATAGAACCGGATTTTGCTTTGGTCAAATTCAAAAAATTAGCAGGAGGTGGATATTTCAAAATAGTTAATCGCTCTGTAGAGGTTGCATTAAAAAGGCTAGGTTATAATAAGGATCAAATAAAAGATATCTTGAATTATATGTTGGGAACTAATACTTTTAGGGGAGCGCCTTTCATTAATGACATAACTCTGCGTACTTTAGGTTTTACTGAAGAAGAAATTAAAAAAATGGAAGCATTGTTGCCATCTAGCATAAATCTAGAATCCGTTTTTAACATTAATGTTTTAGGTGCTGAGTGTTTAGAGAGACTTGGATTTTCAAAAAAAGAATTCTCTTCTCCAAACTTTAATTTACTTAAAGCTTTAGGTTTTAAGGACAGAGAAATCGAGATAGCGAATGATTATATATGTGGGACTCATACAATAGAAGGAGCACCACACATAAAAGAAGAGCATTATCCAATTTTTGATTGCGCAAACAAATGTGGAAAAAGAGGGAAAAGGTTTATTGATTATATGGCTCATGTAAAAATGATGGCTGCCGCCCAACCTTTGCTTTCTGGTGCTATAAGTAAAACCATAAATATGCCCAATGAAGCAACAGTGGAAGATGTTAAGAGAGTTTATTTTGAATCATGGAAACTTGGATTAAAGGCCCTAGCAATTTATAGGGATGGTAGCAAAGTAGTTCAAGTACTTTATAGCTCCATGGGCAAACAAAAAGGAAAAGAAATAAAACCAGTAAGAAGAAAAATGCCAATGGAAAGGAAATCCATAACCCATAAATTTAGGGTAGGAAATCAAGAAGGTTATTTGACAGTTGGGCTGTATGAAGATGGCAAACCAGGGGAGATTTTTGTTCATATGGCAAAACAAGGGAGCACACTAGCCGGAATTATGGATTCTTTTGCTATAGCAGTATCAATTGCCTTGCAATATAATGTACCTTTGAAGACATTGGTGGCGAAATTCATTAATACTCGTTTTGAGCCTATGGGCTGGACTGATAACCCTGATATACCTGTAGCTAGGTCTATTCTTGACTATATATTCAAATGGCTGGCACTAAAGTTTTTGCCTGAAGAGGATTTGAAAGAACTGGGAATAGACAGTAAAAATGTTGACTTAAATGAAATAAAAAGGGATGAAAATATTCCTAGCTTTGAGGAAAATATTCCTTCCTTAACCTACTGGACCACAAAAGAAGAGGTAAAAATTGAAGCTCAAAATGATGCACCACCTTGCTATGAATGCGGCACTTTAATGATTAAAACAGGCTCTTGCTATACTTGCCCCACCTGCGGAGCAACGAGCGGGTGCTCATAAAAATAAAAATTAGTAGTATAAATTATTGAAAAAGCTCATAAAAGGGAAAGGAGGAAAGAATAAATTCCTTTTAATATAGCGAGAACTCCAATTATATGAAAAGGTAAAATCGGAATTTTATAAAAAATAAAAAGTAAGGAGGAGCCCGCAAAAATATCTACAATACCCATCCAATCTAGATAATATTGTGCTGCTATGCTCGAAAAAACTGACCATATTCCTTTTGTTAAAATTATATAGCCTAGGTATAAGAATAAGCTGTGAAATATGGGGAAATCTTGGATAAAAATTAGAATTCCAGCCAAAATGTCAAGCAAACTCAAAAAAGCGAAAAATAATCCCATAAGGGTTATTTAATGAATTAAATCTAAAAAATTTTGATTTATTTTTTAAAGTATTATATTATGGATTATGGACATCTGGGATATTGAACCGACAAAACATAAAAAGAAAAAGTATAAAGCTTACAAAAAAGGTTTTACAAGAAAATTCAAAAAATTTGAGAAAAAATAAATGCCTTATTGCATAAAGAGGAATATGAACAATTAGCATATGGGAATGATTAAGAGATTTGCCAAGACCTTTCAAAAAAACTTTTAAGCTCAATTTTCAATTTAAAATTAGAAGTATTTTAAAAAAGGGCAAATAATGCCTATTACTAAAATCAGAAAAAGAGATGGACGCCTAGAAGCTTTTAATCCTGATAAAATAAAGAATGCCATATCAAAAGCAATGAAAGCAGTAAGGATGGGAAATGATAAGCTTGCGGCAAAACTTGCTAATGATGTTGTGAAAATTTTAGAAGAGAAATACAAAGGAAGAATTCCAGGTGTGGAGGATATACAAGACATAGTGGAAGACGTTCTAATTAAAAATAAATTAACCAAAGTGGCAAAGGCTTATATTCTTTATAGGCATAAAAAAGCTGAGATTAGAAAGTATAAAACTTTTTTTGGAGTGATAGATGATTTAAAGCTTGGAATTAATGCCATAAAAGTTTTAGAAAAAAGATATCTTAGAAAAGATGATAAAGGAAATGTTATAGAAACTCCTTCTCAGCTCTTTAGAAGGGTTGCAAAGTATGTAGCTCAAGTAGAAAAAAATTATGGAAAATCTGACAAGGAAATAGCAAAATTGGAGGAAGAATTTTATAAAATGATGAGCAATTTAGAATTTTTGCCTAATACTCCAACTTTGATGAATGCTGGCACAGAATTGGGAAATCTTTCTGCATGTTATGTTTTGCCAGTAGAAGATTCTATTGAAAGCATTTTTGAGACTTTAAAAATTGCTGCTAAAATTCATAAAGAGGCTGGAGGCACGGGATTTTCCTTTTCTAGACTAAGGCCAAAGGGGGATATTGTTAAAACTACAGGCGGCTATGCTTCTGGACCCGTTAGCTTCATGGAAATTTTTGATAAGATGACTGAAATTATGAAAGCTGGCGGAAAAAGAAGAGGAGCTAATATGGGTGTGCTAAGCGTACATCACCCAGATATTTTAGATTTTATTAATGCAAAATCCAAACCAGGAGTTTTAGAAAATTTTAACATATCCGTTGCAGTTACCGATGAATTTATGAAAGCTGTAGAAAAAGGTAAAGAGTTTCCCTTAATTAATCCTAGAACAAAGCGAGTTGTAAAAAGATTAAATGCTAAAGAAGTTTTTGATGTTATTGTTATGAATGCATGGCGGTATGGAGACCCTGGCCTGCTTTTTATTGATGAAATTAATAGAAGAAATCCTACAAAGCATATAGGAGCGATAGAGGCTACAAATCCTTGCGGCGAAGTTCCTTTGCATCCTTGGGAGGCTTGTAATTTAGGGTCAATAAATTTAATTAAAATGTTTAAAGGAAAAAAATTTGATTGGAACAAATTGAAAAGAATTATTCCCCTCTGCGTTAGATTTTTAGATAATGTTATAGACGCTAGTAGATTTCCTATAAAGCAAATTGAAGAAGCTGTTAAAGCCAATAGAAGAATTGGTCTTGGAGTTATGGGGTTTGCAGAGTGCTTAATAAAATTAGGAATACCTTATAACTCTAAACAAGCTTTACAATTTGCTGAAAAATTGATGAAGTTTATACAAAAAGAAGCTCATAAAGCATCGCAGCAATTAGGAAAAGAGAAGGGAAGTTTTCCAAACTTTAAAGGTAGTTTGTGGGATAAGAAAAAATATAAATATATGAGGAATGCCACTGTAACAACAATTGCACCTACAGGCACTATTTCCATCATCGCGGGTTGCTCTTCAGGAATAGAGCCTTTGTTTGCTGTAGCTTTTGTGAGGAATGTAATGGAAGGCACAAGGCTCTTAGAAGTTTCTCCAGTTTTCGAAGAATTAGCTAGAAAAGAAAAAATTTTTTCTACAGAACTATTAGCAAAAATTGCTCAAACCGGAAGTGTGCAAGATTTAGACGAAATTCCTGATAAAATTAAAAAGCTATTTGTTACTGCCTTAGATATTGAACCAGAATGGCATGTAAGGATGCAAGCAGCTTTTCAGAAATATACTGATAACGCAGTTAGCAAAACCATTAATATGAAAAGAGAGGCTGGTCCTAGTGATGTAGCTAAAGCTTTCCTACTATCTTGGAAATTAAAATGTAAAGGAATTACTGTTTATAGATATGGAAGTAAACCCGATCAAGTTTTAACCATTGGGAGTATAGAGAAAGAATTAGGAGAAAAACATGTTACAGTAGAAAGTGAGTTTGCTGGTGGTCATTTTTGTGTAAATTGTCCTCATTGAGTTTTTATTTTTTTATTTTTTTATTTTTTTATTTTTTTATTTTTTTATTTTTTTATTTTTTTATTTTTTTATTTTTTTATTTTTTTATTTTT